>DASWBR010000029.1:0-9960 GCA_036390495.1 Candidatus Deferrimicrobiaceae bacterium
GGGAAGATCGGCCGCCGACCAGGCTCGCGGCTTCGGCTCCGGGGTGCCCGCGGGCAGGGAGGCGACTTCCGTTTTCCCCCTGGCCGGGGGTGCGGCGGACGCAGGTGCGGTTTCCGCCGGGCCGGCAGCGGTGGAGGGCAAGCCGTCGCTCCTCCGTGCGAGCCGGGGTTCCTGTCCGAGGGCCTTTGCGGCATCCGCCGACTGCCGGGGCGCGCCGCCGGGGGCTTTCGGCAGCGCCGGGGCTGCAATCCCGGCGGGTGTCGACGGCGCCTGGGGCACGGGAGGAGGGGCGGCGCCTTTCTGGTACCACCAGATCGATGCCACGAGCAGGACGGCCGCGGCGGCTTCCAGCGGGACCCGCAACCTCGAAAGGGCGGACTTCCCGCGGGGAGATTCGGCATGCCCGGGGGTACCGGGGGGCGCTCCTACGGACTCCCGGTCGACGGCGGCCCGGACCTTCGCCAGCAGTTCCGGCGGGGAGGCCAGTTGCGGAAGACTCCGGAGGCCTTCCCGGACCGCGGCGAGGGAGCGGGCGGTTCGGATGCACTCCCCGCAATCCCGGATGTGGGCGGCGACCGACCCCGCCTCCCCGGGCGGCAGCGTCCCGTCCTGGAATTCCGATAGACGTTCCTGGACTTCCCTGCATTCCATGCCCGTTTCCCTCACACGGCTTGCGACAGCATCCGCCGCAGCGCCATCCGCGTCCGGTGCAACCGAGACTTGACGGTACCCACCGGCACCCCCGCCATTTCCGCCAGTTCCTCGTAGGAGAACCCCTCCACGTCGGAGAGGAGCACCAGCCAGCGGGACTCCGGGTCGATGCGACCGAGGGCTTCGGAAAGGATCTCCCCCACCTCGCGGTTCTCGGCGATCCGGTCCGGCCGGCCCTCTTCCGGGGCGGCAGGCTGGAACTCCTGCGCCTCCCCGCCGGCCTTCGCCTCCGGCCACGGCTCCTCGCGCGCCGCCGAGGATTTGCGCTGCCGGATCCGGTTCAGGCACCGGTTCGCCGCGATCCGGAGCAGCCAGGTGGAGAGGGCGGCCTCCCCCCGGAACGTCGCCAGGTTCCGCCAGGCCGAGAGGAACACCTCCTGCGACGCGTCGAGGGCCTCTTCCCGGTCCGAGAGCATCCGGGCGCAGAAGGAGAAGACCCGGTCCTGGTGGGCCCGCACGATGGCGTCGAAAGCGCCGGGCCGCTCCTGGCGGAACGCCTCCAGGAGCAGGTCGACCGGCTTTCCGCTCTCCGCCGGAGATTCCACGGCGTCTCCTTTCCCTTCCGACACGCGAACCCCCGTCCCGGTTCCCGCGCACCCATTGTAGCCCGGTCCGGCGACGGATTGCGGCCCCACTCCCTTTGAGGTATTTTAAGGCTGCCGGGAAGTCACGACCCCCGGCACGCGGGATTCCCCCGGAGGTGCACCTTGGACGCCCTATCGGTGCTGTACCTTGCCCTCGCCCTCGCGGCGCTGCTGCTTGCGATCGTCCTGTCGATCGCGCTGCTGGCGATCCGGCGGAACATGGAACAGCTCACCCGGCGGGTCGACGAGACGCTGAGGCAGGTGGAAATGACCGCCGAGGACCTTCGGAAGACGAACGCGTCGGTCCGGGAGATCCTTTCCGGGGTGGAGCAGGGGGTTTCCAACCTGGCGCATTTCACCGAGGGGGTCCGCACCCTGCGGGGGTCGCTGGACGTCGCGTCGAAGGTCCTCGACCATGCCGTTTCCCCCGTGCTGGTGAACCTCGCCGGCGGCTTCGCGGGGGTCAAGGCGGCGGCGTCCCACATTCTCGAACGGTTCGGGCGAAAGGAGGAGAGGAAATGAGCGACGAGAGATGCTGTTCTTCCGGCGGGGTCCTTCTGGCGTTCCTGGCCGGCGGCCTGGTGGGGGCGGGGATCGCCCTGCTGTACGCACCCGTTTCCGGGCGCGAGGCGCGCGAGCGGATCGGCGGGCTGGCGGGGGATCTCCGGAAGAAGGCCGAGGATTGGACCGGAGACGTCCGGCAGAAGGTCGAGGGTTTCATCGAGGAGGAGCGGTCCGTGATCAAGGCGGCGTACGACGCGGGCCGGGAGGCGATGGCGCGGGAGAAGGCCCGCTTCGAGAACCCGCAGCAGTGAGGCGAGCCGGGGGGATCCCCGGGAAGGACGGGATCGGGGCGGCGGCCCGCGCAGGGCCGCCGCCCCTCCCATTTTCTAGTAGTTCGCCTCGACCGCCACGAACCACCCCTGGGGGTGCGCGCAGGTGGGGCAGCTCGAAGGCGCCTCGGTCCCCTCGTGGACCCGGCCGCACTTCGTGCACTTCCAGCGGGCCGGCTTCTCCCGCTTGTAGAGCGTCCCCGACTTGATGTGCGCGAGGAGCCGCTGGTACCGCTTGTCGTGCTCCACCTCCACCGCTGCGACGGCGCGGAAGATGGCGGCGGGCGCGGCGAAACCCTCCTCGTCGGCGATTTTCGCGAACCCCGGGTAGATGTTCGTCCACTCCTCGTGCTCCCCGGCGGCCGCGGCCTCCAGGTTGACGAGGGTGTTGCCGATCTTGCTCGGGTACCCGGCCTGGATCTCCACGTCCAGCCCTTCCAGCTGCTCGAAATACCTCTTCGCGTGCATCTTCTCGTGGTCCGCCGTCTCGAGGAAGGTGGCGGCGATCCCCTCGTGCCCCTCCTTGGACGCGATCCCCGCGTAGAAGGTGTACCGGTTCCTCGCCTGGGATTCCCCGGCGAACGCTGCCATCAGGTTCTTCTCCGTGCGCGACCCTTTCAGTTTCATGGGACCTCCGGTGTGAATTGGGTGGTTAAGGAGAACGGTTCCCGACAATTATAGGAAGCCGACGGGGGGGTCCGCAACGGAAAATACCGACGGGTGTTTATCCCTCAGGACGAATGGAGCGGTACAGGGCGGTGAGGGCGAAGCAGAGGGCCGCGGCCAGCACGACCGTGGCCCCCGTTGCGGTGTCCAGGTACCAGGACGCGACGATCCCCGAGATGCCCGCCAGAAGCGCGATCCCGACCGAGATCCACATCGCCGATGCGGCCCCGCGTGCCACGTTCCGGGCAGCCGCCGCCGGGATCACCAGGAGGGCGGTGACGAGGAGGATCCCGACGGCGCGGATCGCCGCCGTCACCACGAGCGCGACCACCAGGGCGAAGGAGATCTCCACGGCCCGCGCCGGGACCCCCTTCGTGCGGGCGAATCCCTCGTGGATCCCCAGCAGGAGGACGCGGTTGTACAGCAGCAGCAGGTAGCCGGCGACGAGCACGGACAGGACGGTCATCCACGCCAGCTCGGCGTCCGTGACGGCGAGGAGATCTCCGTACAGGAACGCCTGCAGGTTCCGCGTCAGCCCCCTCTCCCGGCTGATCACGGCGATGCCGAAGGCCACGACGGCGGAGAAGAAGACGCCGGTGACCGTGTCCGGGGAGAGCCCGGTCCGGCCCCGGACCAGCACGATGGCCACGGCCACGACGGCGCCGAAGGCCGCCACCGTCCAGGAAGGGGAAACGCCGAGGATCACGCCCAGGGCCACCCCGGTGAATGCGGAGTGGCCGATGGCGTCCGAGAAGAAGGCCATCCGGTGCTGGACGAGGGGGACGCCGATCGCTGCCGCCGCGGGGGCCAGGAGGAGCAACCCGAGGAGGGCGCGCTTCATGAACGCCGGCTCCGCAAAGGAGAAGGGGAGAAGGTGGCCCATGAGACCGAAGGCTCCGGAGAGAAACCCTTCCATGGGGCGGTCAGTCCCCGGGCTCGTGGAGGTGGCCGTGCCCGTCCGCGTGGGAGTGGCGGAACAGGCGTGCTCCGCTCCCGTACATCGCCGCCAGGTTCTCCGGCGTCAGCACCTCCGTGGTGGCTCCCCGGCAGACGATGCGGCGGTTCAGGCAGATCACCTGGTCGGCGTGGCGCGTCACCACCGACAGGTCGTGGCTGACGAGCAGTAGGCTGAACCGGGAGTCCCTCTGGACCTGGGACAGGAAATCGCAGAACAGCTCCTCCCCCGCGACGTCGACCCCGGAGACCGGCTCGTCCAGGAGGAGGATGTCGGGATCGTCGCGGAGGGCGAGGGCGAAGAGGACCCGCTGGAGCTCCCCCCCGGACAGCTTGCCCAGCGGGCGGCGGAGCAGGTGGCCCACCCCGGCCCGGGAGAGGCTTTCCCGGGCCGCCTCGCGGGTCTTCCGGGAGGAACCCAGGAAGACCGGGCGCCGCTGGGAGGAGAGCGCGAAGAAATCCAGCACGGTGATCGGCGCGTCCCGGTCGAGGGGGAGGTGCTGCGGGACATAGCCGATGCGCGGCTCCCCCTCGCCGTGCTCCCGGGCGCGGCAGAACCGGATCTCGCCCGTGTACGGGACCTGGCCGAGGATGGCGTGCAGCAGGGTGGTCTTCCCCGCCCCGTTCGGGCCGACGAGGGCCGTGACCTCCCCGCACCGGATGTCGGCGTCCACCCCTTCGAGGATCGCGATCCCGCCCTTCCGGACGGTGAGGTTGCGGATGGACAGGGTGTGGAGGTGACCGTCTCCGCTCATGGCCGGGAGAGCGCCTCCACGAGGACCCGGAGGTTCCGGCGCATCGCCTCCTCGTAAGCGCCAGGCGCCGTCGAGCCGGTAGCCACGGGATCCAGCACGCGGACGGGGACCCCCGCCTCGCGGGCGACCATTTCCGCGACCCGCGGTGGAGAGTCCGGCGAGACGAAGAGGGCGGGGACCCCCCTCTCCCGGATGACCCGGGCCAGCTTCCGTACCTCTCCCGCCGACGGCTCCTGACCGGGCACGGTTTCCACCTCCCCCACGATCTTCAGGCCGTAATCCCTCGCCAGGTAGTCGAACACATCGTGAAAAGCGACGATGTTCCTCCTCCGGAATCCCCCCGACGCGGCGTCGAACTCCGCGGAAAGGGCGGCGAGGCGGCGCGCGTAGGCGTCGGCGTTGGCACGGAAGCGCGGGGCGTCGGCGGGGGACATTTCGGAGAGAGCCCGCTCGATGGCCCGCACCTGGAGGATCGCGCTTTTCGGGCTGACCCACGCGTGCGGGTTGACGCTCCCGCGGCCCCCGCCCTCCCCCCGCACCGGGGGAACCGCCGCCGCCGTCTCGACCACCCGGACGGCCGGGTTCGCCTTGCGCACGGGGGCGCCGAGGAACTCCTCCATGCCGAGCCCGTTGGCGACGAACAGGTCCGCCGAGGCGATCTTCCTCATGTCCCCCGGCGTGAGGGCGTAGTCGTGGGGGCACCCCAGAGAGGCGGGGAGCATCAGGTCGACGGTGACGCCCGGTGCGTCCCCTGCCACGTTCACGGCGAACAGGTACATCGGCAGGAAGGAGGCCAGGACCCGCAGCGGGGCCGCATTGGAGGGCCGGGGAAGGACGGAAGCCAGGAGGAAGAGCGCGACGGCGGCGGGAAGGAATTTTCTCACCGGGAACGCTCCTTCCCCCGGCAATCGGGGCATTTCCCGAAGAATTCGAGGGAGTGCCCGGTGACGGTGAAACCGAGTCGGCGGATGTCCTCCTCGATGCGCGACAGGTCGCACTTCTTCGCGGGGAACGCCTCGATCCGCCCGCAGGCGCGGCAGACGACCCGGTGCCGGTGGGTGCCTTCCCCGGTTGCCTCGTAGCGGCGGCTCCGCTCGTGGAGGGCCACGCTGCGAACGAGCCCCAGGGTGGACAGGAGGGCGAGGTTCCGGTAGACGGTGGCCGCGTCGGGCTTCGGTTCGGGAAACCGGTCGCGGATGTCCCGCGGTGAAAGGGGGAGACGGCTTTCCGCGAGGATCCGCAGGATCTCCTGGCGGCCGCGCGTGGCCGGCCGCCCCATCCGGCGCAGCGTCTCCGAGGGATTTTCGCCGTTTGGGGCCATGACGCAAATATATTGCAGACGCAAAAAAGTTGCAACAGGAGCCTTGCGGAAGTCCCCGGGAACCCCTTCCGGGGTTGCGGCATCAAAAAAAGGAATCCGTCAGGCTTGACCGGGGAGGAAGGAATGAAGCGTTTCGTTGCGCCTGTCCTGTTGTCCGTCCTTCTGGCGATCCCCGTCGCCGGGGAATACGCACACGCCCGCCCCCCGATGACCCCTTTCCGCCTGGCTGCGGAGAACGGCGGGGACGGCGGCTCCAACATCAACATCATCGTCCGGCAACTTTCTTTCACGCCGGCCGTGGCTCGCGTGGGCGACACGATCCGGATCGAGGTGGTCATCGAGGACGTGGACGAGGGATACCTTTCGATCCCGGTCCAGATCCTGGCGAACGGGAAACGGGTTGCCAGCCAGCTGTTCACGTTCGGTTTCAGCAAAGGGAACCGGATTTACCGGGAAACGTTCCAATGGAACACGAAGGGAACCGCCCCCGGGGAGTACAAGATCAAGGCGGATTACTTTTTGCGGCAGGACTCCTCCCCGTTCGACAACGAGATGACGGCGACCCAACCCCTGATCCTCGTCCCCGAGGGCGCCCCGTTCCCCGAGGGGAAGGCCGGGGGAGGGACGGCCACGGAGACGGACCCGAGGTGGAAGGAAAGGCGGGCCGGCGGCTGAGGAACCGCGGCCTGTCCGGGGCGCATCGAAACGGGAAACGGTTCCAGGAAGGGAGCTCCCCTTGAGAGCATTTCTGGCGATCGTGCTGATCCTGATGACGGGAGCGGCCTCCTTGTGGCTCTGGGGAGCCGTGCATGCCCACCGCGTGGCCTCCTCCTCGAGCCAAATCTTCATTCACGGGACGCCGGTGTGCGTCACCCAGCGGGGTGGAGAGATCGTGGCAGCAGTGGGGGAGTGCGGCGCACTCTCCGGAAGTTTCCGCGGCGGCGGGGACGGGTTCCACGAGTCGCACCCCGCGCCGGAGAACCCTCACGTTGGCCTTCCGCCCGGGCATCCCCCGATCGACGACGAGCCATTCCCCGGGGTTGACGAGAGGCGAAGGACGCTGATCTGACCGCCGGCGAGCCGCACGGCGTTCCCGACGATTCGAAACCCCCCGTGGTCCTTTCGGATTCCGGCCACGGGGGGCTTTTTTTTCTATTTCTGCGGATCGTCCTGCTACAATAGCGCGAGGAAAGGCATGACGTTCTATTCGGACATAAGCGTCGTTTACGACGACCTCTTCCCGGTTTCGCCGGAACAGAGGGCCATCCTCGACTCCCTGATCGGGGGAGGAAAACTGAAAGCCGTGACCGACTGCGGTTGCGGGACGGGGGCGCAACTCCTTCCCTTCGCCGCAGCGGGGCTCTCCTGCCTGGGGTTCGACCCGGACCCTTCCCTGATCGCGGTCGCCCGGAGGAAACTGGCCACCTACCCGAAGACGAGGGCCGAGATCGGCGCGTTCGCGGACCTGTTGCACCTTACCTCGTTCCCGTCGGATCTCGCGATGTGCCTCGGGAACACCCTCGTGCACGTACCGCAGGAGGAGGCCGTCCGGTTCCTCCAGGACGTCGGGAAGATACTGACCTCCGGGGGCACCTTCCTGCTCCAGATCCTCAACTACGAGCGGCTCCGGAAAACCGGCGCCACGGACCTCCCCCTGCTCCGCACCGTGGAAGGGGCAGTGGAATTCCGCCGCCGGTACGAGTGGGAGAGCGATCGGAAGGTGCGGTTCCAGACCACCCTCCGGCTGCCCACGGCGGAGGGGCCGCGGATCCTCCGGAACGAAATCCCCCTCTATCCCCTCTACCCGGACGAACTGTGGGATAACCTGCTGAAGGCGGGTTTCGCCGACGTCCGGTTCCACGGGGATTTTTCCCGTGCCGATTTCTCCCCCGAATCGGAAGCCCTCGTGTGCCTGGCGAGGAAGTGGTGAGCAGGCGGCCGTTTCACCGGGGCATGCTCCCCCTTCTGGGCGCCGCGTTCCTCGCCCTCGCGGGATGGGGCGTTGCGCAGGCGGTCCTCGCCGCAAACCGGCACCAGCTTTCCCCGCCGACGCGCTCCGCCCCGGAGGCGGGGGAGAGTGCGCTCGCCTCGCACGGTTTCACGCCGGAGGACCTGTACGCCCTGGTCCAGGCGGGGAGGAACGAGAGCGTGCTCCCCGACGGGACGCTGATCTCCCTCACGCTGAACGAGGAACTCCAGGCGCGGATCTTCGAGCTGTTCCGGCGATTCGACCCCCCATACGGGGTCTTCGCGGCCATGGAGCCCGACACCGGGCGCGTGGTCGCCCTCGTGGGGTACCGCCGGGGGGGCGAGTCGGACCCGTGGCTGGCGCTCAAGGCGATCTACCCGGCGGCTTCCCTCGTCAAGGTGATTACCGCTTCCGCGGCCATCGAGCTTGGGAAGGTCTCCCCGGACGAGGAGATCAGCTACCGCGGCGGAATCTACGGGATCAGCCAGCGCGGCCTCCACGCGCGGGACGGGAAGGGCGTCCCGAAGATGTCCCTCGAGGAGGCGATCGCCCGGTCCGCGAACTCCGTGTTCGGAAAGGTGGCGGTGAACCACGTGGGCGCGCCCGCCCTCGAGGAGTACCTGGAGAAATTCGGGTTCGGCCAGCAGGTCCCCTTCGACCTCCCGGTCGAGCCGAGCCGGAGCGAGGTGCCGCGGCAGGAGTACGAGCTTGCCCGGACCGGCGCGGGGTTCGGCGAGGTGTACGTCTCCCCGCTGCACATGGCGATGGTCATGTCGGCGATCGCCTCGGGCGGGGCGATGCCCCGGCCGATCCTGATCGACCGGATGGAGGACAAGGACGGGAACCCGCTGTACGAGTCCTCCCCCTCGAAGTGGCGGGACGCGGTGGCGCCCGAGACGGCGAACGCGGTCGTCCAGATGATGGTGAAGACCGTGGAGATGGGCACTTCCCGACGCACCTTCGGTACCCCCGAGAAGACCCCGCTCCTTCAGGACATGGACGTGGCGGGGAAGACCGGCTCGCTTTCCGGGTGGACCCCGAGGGTCCACTTCGAGTGGTTTGCGGGAGTCGCCCCGGTGGGGGCGCCCCGTCTGGCGCTGGCGGCGCTGGTCGTGAACGAGAACCGCTGGAAGATTAAAGGGACCTACGTGGGGAAGGAGGCGTTCAACACCTTCTTCGGGTACCCGTCCTCCATGCCGCCGGTCTACGCGAAAGCAAAGGGGGGGCGGAAGTGGGTCGGCGCCTCCGAGGCGGGCGCCCGGAAAGCGAAGTCGGGAACCGGGAAGAAGACCGCCTCGAGGAAGCGCGGCTCCGCCCCGAAGAAGAACGCGAAGAAGCTGCCCGCCAAACCTCTCGCCGGGACCCCCGGCCCCACCCGCCCCCCCGGGGGCTGAACGCCCCGCCTGCCCGTTGGAATTCCACCGCCTCATCGCCGCACGCAGAAGCCTGCGCGCCTACTCCCCCCGCCCCGTGGAGCCGGAGAAGATCGAGCGGATGCTGGACGCCGCGCGGTGGTCCCCATCGTGCGCCAACCGGCAGCCGTGGCGGTTCGTCGCCGTCCGGGGGGGTACCCCCTCCCGCGCGGCCGTCGACGGAGCTCTCGATCCCGGGAACGCCTGGGCCCGTCGCGCACCCGTGCTGGTCGTGGCGGGGGCCCTCCGCGGGGAGGGCGCGGTCGTCGAGACCCGGGAGTACCACCTTCCCGACGCGGGGATGGCGCTGATGTCCCTCCTGTACCGCGGGGCCGACCAGGGGCTGCTGGTCCACCCGATGGCGGGGTGGAAGGAAGCGCCGCTGCGCGCCGCGCTCGGCCTGCCGGACGATTTCTCGCCCGTGGCGGTGGTGGCCGTAGGGTACCCGGGGAGGCCGGAGGAGCTCGACGAGGCGACACGGAGGAAGGACGAGAAGCCCCGCGCGCGCAAGTCCCTGGCGGAGATCGCCTTCGCCGGGCGGTGGGGGGAACCGTTCACGGGCGTGTTGCGCACCGCCCCGGCGAAGCTGTACGAGACGGACCTGCAGATACGGTTCGGTGACACCGACGCCATGGGGCACGTCAACAACGCGAAGGTCGTCACCTACCTCGAGCTGGGCCGGGTCGGCTTCTTCGCCGACGTGGTGGGCGTGGAACGCGCGGAGGATTACCAGTTCATCCTCGCGGAGGTGAACT
>DASWBR010000030.1:0-27061 GCA_036390495.1 Candidatus Deferrimicrobiaceae bacterium
AGCGGGCGACGGGATTTGAACCCGCGACTTCGACCTTGGCAAGGTCGCACTCTACCGCTGAGTTACGCCCGCGCGGTGACTGTCGATTGTAGGCGAACCGCCGACAGCTTGTCAAGGAAAGCCGCCCCCGGGGCCTACCGCCTGAAGATCTCCCCCACGAACCGGAAGAAGTAGTCCAGCCCCGACCAGGCGGTGAGCACCAGACCGACCGCGAGGAACCCCATTCCCACGTCGTGGACGGGGAAGCCGAACACGGGGTAGTGCAGGATGAGCAGCGCCATCCCGATGTTCAGCAGCAGGGTCTTCGCCTTCCCCAGGGCCGACGCGGCGATGACGAGGCCTTCGGTCGAGGCCATCCCGCGCAGCGCGGTGACGCCGATCTCCCGGGCCACCACGATCACCGCCATCCAGGCGGGGACCCGCCCCGGCGGGATCAGCATGACCATGGCGGCGCACACCAGCAGCTTGTCCGCGAGCGGATCCAGGAGCTTCCCCAGCGTGGTGACCATCTGGTACCGCCTCGCGATGTACCCGTCGAACAGGTCCGTGACGGTCGCGGCGGTGAACAGGAGGAACGCGGCGAGGGAGCGGGAAAAGGGGATCGCGCGCCCCGCGGGCGGAATCAGGACGAGGACCACCACCGGGATGGAGAGGATGCGCAGGAGCGTGAGGATGTTCGGCGGGTTGAGCCGGGCGGCGATGCTCATTCGGGGGCGGAATATTGCCGATACAGGTCCATCACGCGCCGGACGTATTGCCTCGTCTCCTGGTACGGCGGGATGCCGCCGTACTTCTTGACGGCGGCGGGGCCGGCGTTGTACGCCGCGATCGTGTTCGCGAGGTTCCCCTCGAAGGTGGCGAGGAGTTCCTTGATATACTTGACGCCTCCCTCGATGTTCTCGATCGGGTCGAAGGGATCGGAGACGTTGAGCCGCTTCGAGGTAAACGGCATCAGCTGCATGACCCCCATGGCGCCCTTCCGGGAGACCGCCTTGCGCTGGCCGTTGGACTCGGCCTTGATGATGGCGCGTACCAGCGCGGGGGAGAGGTTGTGCGCCCGGGCGTACCGGTCGGCGTAGTTCGCCATCCAGTCGTCCCCGGGGGGCCCCCCCGCGAGCGGGATGGCCGGCGGGGCCTTGGGCCCCTCCCGCAGGTACAGCTCGAAGTTCCCGTCCGGCTGGGTGTTCGAGAAGTGGACGACCCCGTCCTCGTCGACGTACCGGTAGATGTCGGCGACGGCCGCCGCGGGCCGGAGGGCGAAGGAAAGAATGAAAAAGAGGCGTAAATAAAACATAATTCAATATTGTAGGGAATCGCCCCCCCCAAGTCAAACGAGGGGGGCCGGGAGGGGCCGATGGAAAAGGCGTCGCAGTTCCTGGTGATCGGCAGCGGCATCGCGGGGCTGAGTTTCGCCCTGCGGGCGGCGAAGGCGGGCACGGTGACGATCATCACCAAGAAGGAAGCGGCCGAGTCGAGCACGAACTACGCGCAGGGCGGGATCGCCACCGTCTGGAGCGGCGAGGACACCTTCGAGTCCCACATCGAGGACACCCACCGGGCGGGGGCGGGGTTGTGCCACGCCGACACGGTGGACCTGGTGGTGCGGGACGCGCCGGCGCGGATCCGGGAACTGATCTCCTGGGGGGTGGAGTTCACCCGCCAGACGGGGAAGCGGGAGTACGACCTCCACCGGGAGGGGGGGCACTCCCGCCGCCGGATCTTCCACGCAAAGGACCTGACCGGCCGCGAGGTGGAGCGTGCGCTCCTCCAGCGGGCCCGGGGGAACCGGCGGATCCGTCTGTTCGAGCACCACGCGGCGGTCAACCTGATCACGCGGCAGAAGATCTCCTCCTTCGACCGGCAAGGGGCGGACGAAGTGCTGGGGGCGTACGTGCTGGACCAGGAGACCGGGAAGATCCACACGTTCGTGGCGGACGCGACGGTGATCTCCACGGGGGGTGCGGGAAAGGTGTATCTCTACACCAGCAACCCCGACATCGCCACGGGGGACGGGATCGCCATGGCGTACCGCGCGGGGGCGACCATCGCGAACATGGAGTTCGTCCAGTTCCACCCCACCTGCCTCTACCACCCCCACGCCAAGTCGTTCCTGATCTCGGAGGCGGTCCGCGGAGAGGGCGCGGTGCTCCGGAACCGCGCCGGGAAGCGGTTCATGGAGGGGGTTCACCCGATGAAGGAGCTCGCGCCCCGGGACATCGTCGCCCGCGCGATCGACGCGGAACTCAAGCGGACCGGCGAGGATTGCGTCTACCTCGACATCCGGCACAAGGGGGCCGTGTTCATCCGGAAGCATTTTCCGAACATCCACAGGACGTGCCTCTCCTTCGGGATCGACATGACGAAGGAGCCGCTGCCCGTGGTCCCCGCGGCGCACTACCTGTGCGGCGGGGTGCGGACGAACCTCCACGGGGAAACCGACATCCAGCGGCTGTTCGCCATCGGGGAGTGCGCCTGCACGGGCCTCCACGGGGCGAACCGGCTCGCCTCCAACTCCCTGCTGGAGGCGCTGGTCTTCTCGGACCGCGCGGTCCGGCGCGCCGTGGAGGCGTACGCGGGAAAACCCCGGCCGCGGATCGACATCCCGCAATGGGATCCCGGAAAGGCGCAGGAGCCCGACGAGGCGGTCGTGGTGTCCCACAACTGGGACGAGATCCGGAGGACGATGTGGAACTACGTGGGGATCGTGCGGTCGAACAAGCGCCTGTTGCGCGCCCTCGACCGGATCGAGCTGCTCCAGCGGGAGATCGCGGAGTATTACTGGAACTTCCGGGTGACGGGGGATCTGCTGGAACTCCGGAACATCTGCACGGTGGCGGAGCTGATCGTCCGGTGCGCGATGCAGCGGAAGGAGAGCCGCGGGCTCCACACCACCATCGACTACCCGTACCTGGACGACGAGCACGGGCGAAAGGACACGGAAATCCGCCGCCCGCGGTTCTAGGCCGCCGGCCCGCTACTCCCAGGACAGCACGGCGCGCCCCTGGACGCCGGACAGGACCATCTTGAGACGGGGAGTGCCGGGCTGCGCCTCCCGGACCGTCTCGCCCGCCTCCTTCGGGAACGCCACCTCGTACGCCCGATACCACGTCCCGGAGTACGGGAAGAACCGGGCGACCTCTTCGGGCCGCATCGAGGCCTTCCGGACGTAGACCGGGGCGAAGTCCTTCTCGTCCGCGCGCACCAGCCGGAGGCTCCACAGCGTGCCCGGCTTCTCCAGGTCGTTCCCCTTCTCGTCCGGGATGTACATCGCGACGAAGAAGCGGACGTGGTTCTGCGACTCCCCCCGCCACAGCGCGATGGTGGCGTCCCTCCGCGCGGGGTCGAGGTAGTAGATGTTGGAGAACTCCACCGTGAAGGCCTCGATCCACGCCGGGGAGAGCCAGGTGGCGGAGAGGATGAACAGGGTGTCGAGCCCGTCGCGGACCTCCCGGGTGCGGGTCGCCGTCTCCGTGATCCGGTTGTAGGAGGGGGAGCCGAGCACCTTTTCGTAGAGAGCGAGCGAACGGGGCCCGCACCCCGCGGCGGACAACGCCAGGAGCAGGCAGGCCAGGGCCCGCGCCGCCTTCGGGCCGCGATCAGGCATTCTCCACGTCCTCCTTCAGGAACATCGGCTCGATCCGGTACCCCGCCCCCGCCACCGCGTCCGCGCCCCCCTCGTTCCGGTCCACGATGCACATCACGCGGGACACGACCAGACCGGATTCCACGGCCCGCTCGATCGCACGGAGCGTCGATGCGCCGGTGGTCACCACGTCCTCGAGGATCGCGACCCGCATCCCCGGCCGGAGGTTCCTCGTCCCCTCGATCCACTGGGCCGTCCCGTGCTTTTTGGGCTCCTTCCGGATGATGAACGCCGGGACCGGCCACCCCCGGAGGGCGCTGGTCAGGGACACCGCGGTCACGATCGGGTCCGCCCCGAGGGTGATCCCGCCGACCGCCTCCGGCCGCTCCCCCTTCTCCAGCATGGCGCAGAAGAGGCGGCCGCACAGGACCGCCCCCCGCGCGTCGAGGGTGGTCTGCTTGCAGTCGATGTAGAAGTCGGATTCCCGCCCCGAGGAGAGGATCACCTTCCGCTTTTCGTAGCTCTTCTCCTTCAGCAGCGCGAGGAACGCCGTCCGGTCCCCTGCGAACTCCTCCGGAAACGCGAACGGACGGTAGGACGGGCCTGGCATGGTCTCCCTCCGGTCGATCTCGCGGGCCCGGCCTTCAGATCCGGACCGATCCGCGGAACAGCGGCAGCTGCTCCCCGGTCTCCTCCGACTCGAGCGGGACCGTGTAGCTGCCGGAGAAGCACGCGTCGCAGTACGTCGTCCTCCCGTTCGGCACGCAGGCGTGCAGGCCCTGCATGGTGAGGTACCCCACGGTGTCGGAAGTGAGGTACGTGTTGATCTCCTCGAGCGTGTGGGTCGCGGCGATCAGATCGCGGCGCAGCGGCGTGTCGATGCCGTAGAAGCACGGGTAGCAGGTGGGGGGGGAGCTGATGCGGACGTGGATCTCCTTCGCCCCGGCTGCGCGGATCATCTTGATGATCTTGCGTCCCGTCGTACCCCGGACGATGGAGTCGTCCACCACCACCACGCGCCGCCCCCCCACCACGTCCCGGACCGCGTTCAGCTTGATCTTCACGCCGAAGTGGCGGATCGACTGCTGCGGTTCGATGAAGGTCCGGCCGACGTAGTGGTTCCGGATCAGCCCCATCTCGAACGGGAACCCCGACGCTTCGGAGAATCCGAGCGCCGCCGGGACTCCCGAGTCGGGCACGGGGATGACGATGTCGGCTTCCGCAGGGCACTCCCGGGCAAGCCGGCGTCCGAGCTCCTTGCGGACCTCGTAGACGCTCCTCCCGCCCAGGATCGAGTCGGGGCGGGAGAAATAGACGTGCTCGAAGATGCAGAATCGCTCCACGGCGGGGAGGAACGGTTTGTAGGAGTGCACCCCCCGGGCGTCCGCCACCACCATCTCGCCCGGCGCCACCTCCCGCTCGAACTCCGCCTCGATGAGGTCGAGCGCGCACGACTCCGAGCAGATCACCGTCCCGTTCCCCTTCGTCTTTCCCAGCACCAGGGGCCGGATCCCGTGGGGGTCGCGCACGCCGATCAGCTTGTCCCGGGTCATGAAGAGGAGGGAGTAGGCGCCCCGCACCTGGTTCAGCGCGTCCACGATCCGGTCCTCGATCCGTTCCTTCCGGGAACGGGCGATGAGGTGGACGATCACCTCCGTGTCCATGGTGGACTGGAAGATGGAGCCGTTGACCTCCAGCTCCCGCTTGATCTCCAACGCGTTGACGAGGTTCCCGTTGTGGGCGACGGCGATGGAGCCGGACTCGAAATCCACCACAACCGGCTGGGCGTTCTTGAGCTCCGAGCTTCCGGTGGTGGAGTACCGGACGTGGCCGATGGCGATGGGACCGGGGAGTCGGGCGAGGATCTCCTCGGAGAAGATGTCGGCCACCAGGCCCATCTCCTTGTGGAAGGTGATGACCTCGCCGTCGGCGCTGGCGATCCCGGCGCTCTCCTGCCCGCGGTGCTGCAGGGCGTACAGACCGAGGTACGTCATGTTGGACGCCTCGGGATGCCCGTGGATCCCGAAGACGCCGCACTCCTCGCGCCACCCGTCGGACATGGTCGCCCTTTCTACCCTTCGAGACCCAGGGCCGCGGCGAACCCCTCCCGCCACGCCTTCCTCATTTCGCAGGCGGCGATGCGGGCGACCCCGTCGATGTCGATGTGCTCCCCGCCGACTGTCCCCAGTTCTTTTATTGTAATACGGAACCGGCCCGCGAGGGACAGCAGGGCATCCCGGTTCCCGGGGGGGCAGGAAAGCAGCACCGCGCCCTGGCACTCCGAGAACATGGCGAAATCCGGCCGGACCGCCTCGGGGTACGGGTTGCGGACCCTGGCCCCGGTCGCCCCGTCCGGGCGCGTGATGCACGCCTCCGCGAGCGCGCAGGCGAACCCCCCTTCCGCAAGGTCGTGGGCCGAGGCGAGGAGCCTCTCCCCCGCCGCCTCCCGCAGGAAGGCGACAAGGCGCCTCTCGTGGTCGAGGTCCACCGGCGGCGGCGTGCCCGCAACCCTCCCGTGCGCCTCCTTCAGGTAGAGGGACCCCCCGAGGTTCACGCCCAGCCGGTCCGCGCCGGCAAGCAGGACGATGTCCCCGTCGGCGGAGAACCACTGGACCACGTGCTTTCCGGCGTCCGGGAGGAGCCCGACCATCGCCACCGTCGGGGTCGGATAGATCCCCTTGCCCATCGTCTCGTTGTAGAAGGACACGTTGCCGGATACCACCGGGACCGACAGGGCCTCGCACGCCTTCGCCATCCCCTCGATGGCGGACCGGAACTGCCACATGATCTCGGTCTTCTCGGGGTTTCCGAAGTTGAGGCAGTCCGTCACCCCGACGGGCTCGGCCCCGGAACACGCCACGTTGCGTGCCGACTCGCACACGGCGATCATCCCGCCCACGAAGGGGTCGAGGTAGCAGTACCGGCTGTTGCAGTCCACCGAAAGGGAGATCCCCTTGTCCGTCCCCTTGACCCGGAGCACCGCGGCATCGGAGCCCGGAAGCACGAGGGTGTTCGTGCGGATCATGTGGTCGTATTGCCGGAACACCCACCGCTTGTCCGCCATCTCGGGGCCGCTCATCAGCGCGACCCAGGTCTCGGAGAGGTCGGAAGGGGCCGGGAGCGCCGCCGGATCGAGCGACTGCAGGGCGTCCTGGCCCGCGGGCCGCGCCGCCGGGCGGTCGTAGACCGGCGCCTGGTCCGTCAGCGCGGCCACGGGGATTTCCGCCACCGTCCTCCCCTTCCACCGGATCCGTCCGACCCCGTCGCCGGTCACCTCCCCCACCACGGAGACGTCCAGGTCCCACTTCTCGAAGATCTCCCGGACCTCGCCCTCCCTCCCCCTCTTCGCCACGATGAGCATCCTCTCCTGGGACTCCGAGAGCATCAGCTCGTAGGGGGTCATCCCCTCCTCGCGCTGCGGCACCCGGTCGAGGTCCATCACGAACCCCGTCCCGGCCCGGGAGGCCATCTCGAAGGAGGAGGAGGTCAGCCCCGCGGCGCCCATGTCCTGGACCCCGACGATCGCATCGGTGCGCATGAGCTCCAGGCACGCCTCCAGGAGCAGCTTCTCCGTGAACGGGTCCCCCACCTGCACGGTGGGCCGTTTCTCCTCGGACTTCTCGTCGAACTCCCCGGACGCCATGGTGGCCCCGTGGATCCCGTCCCGCCCGGTCTTCGACCCGACGTAGATGACGGGGTTCCCCACGCCGGAGGCGGTTCCGCGCCAGATCCGTTCGTGGCGGACCACTCCGAGGGTGAAGACGTTGACCAGGATGTTCCCGTCGTAACACTCGTCGAAATAGATCTCCCCCCCGACGGTGGGCACGCCGATGCAGTTGCCGTACCCCGCGATCCCCGAAACCACCCCGCCGACCAGGTAGCGCGTCCTCGGGTGGTCCGGGCGTCCGAAGCGCAGGGAATCGAGGGACGCGATCGGGCGCGCCCCCATGGTGAAGACGTCCCGGAGGATCCCCCCCACCCCGGTGGCCGCCCCCTGGTACGGCTCGATGAAGGAGGGGTGGTTGTGGCTCTCCATCTTGAACGCGACGGCGAGCCCGTCGCCGATGTCGACGATCCCGGCGTTCTCCCCCGGCCCCTGGAGGACGCGGGGACCCTTCGTCGGGAACTTCCTGAGGTGTATCCGGGAACTCTTGTAGGAGCAGTGCTCGCTCCACATGACCGAGAAGATCCCGAGCTCGGTGAGGGAGGGGTCCCGCCCGAGGACGGCCCGGATGCGCGCGAACTCCTCCCCGGAAAGCCCGTGATCCTTCGCCAGCTCGGGGGTGACCGGTATTTCCCTCATCTGCCTCTCTCCTTGAGCCACGAGACCATCGCGTCGAAGAGGAGCCGGCCGTCCGCGCTTCCGAGGACCCCTTCCGCGCACCGTTCGGGGTGGGGCATCATCCCCAGCACGTTTCCCGCCTCGTTGCAGATCCCGGCGATGTTGCCGGCGGAGCCGTTCGGGTTGGCCGACGGCGTCGCCTCCCCCGACGGATCGCAGTACCGGAAAACGACCCGGCCTCCCGCCTCGAGGGCGGAGAGGGTGTCCCCGTCGGCGAAGTAGTTCCCCTGGTAGTGGGCCACGGGGATCTTCAGCACCTTCCCGGGGGGGATCCCCCGCGTGAAGGGGGTGCGGTCCGTTTCCGTCCGGAGGTGGACGTAGTCGCAGACGAAGCGCAGGGATTCGTTCACGATCATCGCGCCGGGGAGGAGCCCCGCCTCCAGCAGGATCTGGAAGCCGTTGCAGATCCCGATCACGGGGCCGCCCGCCGCGGCGAAGGCCCGCACCGCCTCCATGACGGGCGAGAGCTTCGCCATCGCCCCCGTGCGAAGGTAGTCCCCGTAGGTGAAGCCGCCGGGAATGACGACGGCCTCGAACCCCGAAAGGGCGGACTCCTTGTGCCACACGAACTCCGCGTCCACGCCGACGACGTGCTTCAGGGCGTGGTAGGCGTCGTGGTCGCAATTGGACCCGGGGAACACCAGGACCGCGGTCTTCATCGCGCCCCCCCTCACCCCTCGACCTCGATCCGGTAATCCTCGATCACCGTGTTGGCGAGGAGCCGCCGGCACGCCTCGTCGAGCCGCCGGGCCGCCTCCTCCTTCCCCATGTCGTGGAGCCGGATCTCCATGTATTTGCCGACCCGGACGTCCTCCACCCCCCCGATCCCGAGGTGGCCCAGGGAGGCGTGGATCGCCTTCCCCTGGGGGTCGAGGACCCCCTTCTTGAGCGTGACGTAGATTTTCGCTTTCACGCCTTCCTCCCCCTGCGCCCGAACACCCGGTCGATGACCCCGTCGATGTTCTTCAGGTAGTAGTCGATGTCGAAGAGCCCGTCGAACTCCTTCTTCGTGAGCGCTGCGCGCACGTCCTTGTCCTTCCACAGCAGGGTGGAGAGCGGTCGCCCGGTGCGCCACGACGTCATGGCGGACCGCTGGACCACCTCGTACGCCTTCTCCCGGGAGAACCCCTTGGCCGCAAGGGCCAGGAGGACCCGCTGGGAATACAGCAGCCCGTGGGTGCTCTCGAGGTTCTTCCGCATGCGGTCGGGGTAGACCACGAGCTTCTCCATCATCCCCCGGAACCGGCCGAGGGCGAAGTGCAGGACGATGGTGGCGTCCGGGGCGATCACCCGCTCCGCGGAGGAGTGGCTGATGTCCCTCTCGTGCCAGAGCGCGATGTTCTCCAGCGCCGTGACGGCGTATCCCCGCAGGAGCCGGGAGAGGCCGGACAGGTTCTCGGACAGGACCGGGTTCCGCTTGTGGGGCATGGCGGAGGAGCCTTTCTGTCCCGCGGAGAAGAACTCCTCGGCCTCGAGCACCTCGGTGCGCTGGAGGTGGCGGACCTCGGTGGCGAACTTGTCGAGGGAGGAGCCGACGATGGCGATCGCGGAAAACACTTCCGCGTGGCGGTCCCGCTGGATCACCTGGGTGGAGGCGGGCGCCGGGCGCAGGCCGAGCTTCCCGCAGACGTACTCCTCCACGCCGGGGTCGATGTTGGCGAAGGTCCCCACGGCGCCGGAGAGCTTTCCCACGGAGATGACGTCGCGGGCGCGGCGCAGCCGGTCGATGTCGCGCCGCACTTCGTCCGCCCACAGCGCCATCTTCCAGCCGAAGGTCACCGGCTCTGCGTGGATCCCGTGGGTCCTGCCGATCATCACGGTCCGCCGGTGCTCCTCCGCCCTCCGCCGCAGCACCTCGAAGACCCCTTCCGCCTCCCGGATGAGGAGCGTCAGGGCCTGCCGCATCTGCACGGCGAACGCCGTGTCCAGCACGTCGGAACTCGTCATCCCCACGTGGAGGAACCGGGAGTCGTCGCCGATGTATTCCGCCACGGAGGTGAGGAAGGCGATGACGTCGTGCTTCACCTTCTTCTCGATCTCGTTGATCCGGGCCACGTCGAAGGAGGCCTTCTTCCGGACCCGGGCCAGGGCGTCCTTCGGGATCCACCCCCTGCGGACCATCGCCTCCATGGCGAGGATCTCGATGTCGAGCCAGATCCGGAACCGGTTCTCGTCCTGCCAGATCGCCGCCATCTCGGGGCGCGTATACCGTTCGATCACGCCGCACCTCCCATGCCGTTCATCGTCCCGTGTGTCCGAAGCCGCCCGACCCCCGCTCCGTGCCGTCGAGGTCGGTAACGACCGAGAGCCTCGCCCGCAGGGCCCGGGAGAACACGATCTGGGCGATCCGGTCCCCCCGCCGCACGGGGAACGGCTCCCCGCCGAGGTTCACCAGGATCACGCAGATCTCCCCCCGGTAGTCGGAATCGATCGTGCCCGGGGAGTTCAGGCACGTCACCCCGTGCCGGATCGCCAGGCCGCTCCGGGGACGGACCTGTCCTTCCACCCCCGGCGGAAGCGACAGCGCCAGCCCCGTCGGGACCAGCGCCCGCCCCATCGGGGGGAGGACCACTTCGGCGTCCACCGCGGCCAGCAGGTCCATCCCCGCGGATCCTTCCGTCTGGTACGCCGGGAGCAGCCCCTCCGCTCCCCCCAGGAGGCGGACGCGGACCTCGATCTCCCCGGTCATGCCCGGAAGGAGAGGCCGCCGCCGGGGAGGTCCCCCACGGCCGCCAGGGTGAACCGTTCCCTGCGCAAAGTCTCCGCCGCCAGCTCGCGCACCTGCGCCGGCGTTACCGCGTCCACGCGGGAGAGGATCTCCTCCGGCGGCTCCAGCCGGGAGAGGAACATCTCGTTGACGGCGAGGAACGACATGCGGTACCCCGTGCTCTCCAGGGAGAGGAGGGTGTTCCCCTTGATCAGCTCCTTGCCGAAGTCCACCTCCTCGTCCGTGACGCCCCCCCGCTGCAGGTCGTCCACTACCCCGCCCGCGACGGACAGGACCTCCTCCGCGCGTTCCTTCCCCGTCCCGGCGTAGATCTCGAGGACCCCCGCGTCGGCGTACGCCGAGAGCGTCGACCCCACGGAGTACGCCAGTCCCCGCTCCTCCCGCACCTGCTGGAAGAGGCGGCTGCTGGAGCTCCCCCCCAGGATCGCGTTCAGCACGTCCATGGCGTAGATCCGATCGCTGCTCCGGGGGACGGCGGGCGCGCCGAGGCACAGGTGGACCTGCTCCAGCGGGCGCCGCTTCAGGAACGTTCCCTGCACGGGGGCGACGGGCGGGACCGGGCGCAGCGGCTCCGCGAGGACCAGGGACTCCATGGCTTTCCCGAACGCCCCGGCGACGGTCTCGTGCGGGAGATTTCCCACCGCGGTCACCACGATCCCGCGGCGCCGGAACCGGTCGCCGAACCAGGAGACGATCCGCTCCCGGTCGAACCCTTCCACGCTCTCCGCGGTGCCCTGGACGGGGAGCCCCAGCGGGTGCCCCCCCCAGAACGAGGCGTTGAAGAAATCGTGGAGGTACTCCTCGGGGGTGTCGTCCACCATGAGGATCTCCTGGAGGATGACCCCCTTCTCCCGGGAGAGCTCCTCCTCGTCGAAGAGGGAGTTCCGGTAGATGTCGGTCAGAAGATCCACGAGGAGGGGAAAGTCCTTCTCCATGGATTTGGCGAAGAAGTACGTGTACTCGCGGGAGGTGTAGGCGTTCATCGCCCCCCCCACCGACTCGATGGCGCGGGAGATGTCGATCGCCCTGCGCCGGGGAGTTCCCTTGAAGAGCATGTGCTCGATGCAGTGGGCGATGCCGCTGTCGCGCGGGGTCTCCGCGCGCGAACCCACGGGTACCCAGATCCCGACCGTTGCGGAGCGCAGGTACGGGACCCGCTCGGTGACGATGGCGACGCCGTTGTCGAGGAGGGTTCGGGCGACCGTCATCGACCGGCGCTGCCTAGCGGCGTCCCCTCGGTCCCCCGCGCCCCCGGTCCCGGTCGCGGTCCTTCGGCGGTCCCCCCTCCTTCTCGGAGCCGGGGGGAGGACCCGTGGCGGGCTTGAAGCGCCCCTCCTCCTCGAACTCCTTGTGGGAGAGGCGGATCTTGCCGTCCCGGTCCACCTCGAGTACGCGGACGGTGACCTCGTCCCCTTCCCTGAAGCACTCCGCCGCGTTCACCCGGTGCTTCGAGATCTGGGAGACGTGGAGCAGCCCGTCGGTTCCCGGGAAGATCTCGACGAAGGCCCCGAAGTCCATGATCTTGCGGACGCGGCCCTGGTAGACCTTCCCCACCTCGGGCTCCTGCACGATCCCCTCGATGATGGAGATGGCGGCGCGCGCCGAATCGGCGTCCACCGCGGCGATCTTGACCGTCCCGTCGTCCTCGATGTCGATCTTGACGCCCGTCTGCTCCTGGATCCCCCGGATGACCTTGCCTCCCGGGCCGATGATCTCCCGGATCCTGTCGGTCTTGACCATCATCACGTAGATCCGCGGCGCGAACGGGGAGAGCTCGGGCCGGTGCGAGGGGATGGCGCCGTTCATCTTCTCCAGGATGTGGAGGCGCCCCTCCCGCGCCTGCCGCAGGGCGGCAAGCAGGATCTCCCGGCTGACGCCGCCGATCTTGATGTCCATCTGGATGGCGGTCACTCCGTTCCCCGTCCCGGCGACCTTGAAGTCCATGTCGCCGAGGTGGTCCTCGTCCCCCAGGATGTCGGAGAGGACCGCGACGTCTTCCCCCTCCTTGATGAGCCCCATGGCGATGCCGGAGACGGCCCCGGAGGTCGGGATCCCGGCGTCCATCATGGCGAGGGAGGAGCCGCACACGGTGGCCATGGAGGAGGAGCCGTTCGACTCGAGCACCTCGGAGACCAGGCGGACCGTGTAGGGGAAATCGGCGCCCTGCGGGAGCACCTTCGTCACCGCCCGCTCGGCCAGCGCCCCGTGGCCCACCTCGCGCCGTGCGGGCGCCCGCAGCATCTTCACCTCGCCGACGCTGAAGGGAGGGAAGTTGTAGTGCAGCATGAACGCCTTCGTGGTGTCGCCCAGGAGGGAGTCGATGCGCTGCTCGTCCTGCGAGGTGCCCAGCGTCGCCGTGACCAGGACCTGCGTCTCGCCGCGCGTGAACACGGCGGAGCCGTGGGTCCTCGGGAGCACGCCGACCTCGCAGGAGATGGGCCGGATGTCGGACAGGCCGCGGCCGTCGATCCGCTTCCTCTCTCGGGTGATCTTCCCCCGGACGATCTTCTTCTCGAGGCTCTTGAACGCGTCGGCGATCAGGGCCGCCTTCTCGGCGCGCTCCTCCTCGGGGAAGGCGTTGCGCACCTCCTCGGCGATCTCCTCGATCCGCTTGCGCCGATCCTGCTTCGCGAGGATCGCGTACGCGTCCGCGAGCGGCCCCCCGGCGATCTCCGCGATCCGGCGGAGGTCCTCCTCGGGAAGCGCCCTCTTCTCGAAGGCGCGCTTCTCCTTGCCGAGCTCCTTCGCCATCCTCTCCTGGAGCGAAAGGACGGGGGCCAGGGACCTGTGCGCGAAGAGGATGGCGTCGAGCACCTCCTCCTCGGGCACCTCGTTCGCCTCCCCCTCGACCATCAGGATCGCGTCCCGGCTCCCCGCGACGAAGATGTTCATGTCGCTGCGGTCGAGGTCCGGGATGCGGGGGTTGATCACCAGCTCCCCGTCGATCCTCCCGACCCGGGCGCCGGCGATAGGGCCCTGGAACGGGATGTCGGAGATGGACAGCGCCGCGGAGGCGCCGATCATCGCCAGGATCCCCGTGTCGTTCTCCTTGTCCGCGGAGAGGACCGTGGCGATCACCTGGATCTCGTTGTAGAACCCCTTCGGGAAGAGGGGCCGGATGGGGCGGTCGATGAGGCGGGAGGTGAGGACCTCGAACTCGGAGAGCCTCCCCTCGCGCTTGAAGAATCCGCCGGGGATCTTCCCCACGGCGAAGGTCTTCTCGACGTAGTCGACCACCAGGGGGAGGAAGTCGATCCCCGGCCTGGGGTTCTCCGTCACGCAGGCGGTGACGAGCACCACCGAGTCCCCGTACCGCACGACGGCGGCGCCGCCCGCCTGTTTCGCCCAACGGCCCGATTCGATGGAGAGGGTCCGCCCGGATATTTCCGCTTCGTACACGTTTCCCACTGTATTGTGTTCCCTTCTCGCGGCGGCCCGACGGGCCGCGGGATGTATGTCGGAGGTTGTCGAAAGAGCGCCGGGGTTACTTGCGGAGGCCGAGGGATTCGACCACGGCCTTGTACCGCAACGACTCCTTCGCCTTCAGGTAGTCCAGGAGTCGCCTGCGCTGCCCGACGAGTTTGAGAAGGCCCCGCCGGGAGCCGAAGTCCTTGTTGTGGGTCTTCAGGTGGTCCGTGATCATGTTGATCCGCTCGGTGAGGAGCGCGATCTGGACTTCCGGGGATCCGGTGTCCTTCTCGTGCACACGGAACTTGCCGATGATGTCCTTCTTCTTGTCCGCGACCAGGCTCATGACCTTCCGCCCCTCTCCTTTCCGACGCTCTTGAGAGATGTTTCCGTTTTTATTGAAGAATCCTTTATATCACATCGTGCAGGGGATGTAAATCAGATGCCCCGCAGGATCTTCCAGAGCCCCTCCGGATCCCGCCCCGCGAGGGCGAGCGGTTCGCGGTTTTCCGCGACGAGGAGGGCGACCTTTCCCCTCTCCGCCTCCGCGCACCGGGCCATCCACCTCCCCGCCAGGCGGCCGTTCCGCACCGCGGAAACATCGGTGGCCGGCACGATCCACTGCGGGTAATGCGCGAGGGCGTCCGCAATGGGGACCAGGAGCCGCGCCGCATCGCCCCGTCCGGCCTCTTCCCGGAGGGCGTCCAGCGTCACCGCGTCCTCCGCCCGGAACGGTCCCACCCGCAGGCGGCGGAGCCCCGACACGGTCATCGGGATCCCCAGCCTTTCCCCGAAGTCCCGAGGAAGGGAGCGGACGTAGAATCCCTTGGAGCAGGTGAGGACCGCCCGGAACCCGCCGGGAGACACGGAGAGCACCCCCGCCTCGCGCACCGTGACGCGCCGCGCCGCGAGCGGTATCTCCCGCCCCTTGCGGGCCAGCGCGTAGGAGCGCACGCCGCCCACCTTGATCGCGGAGTACGGCGGGGGCACCTGGTCGAAGGTCCCCACCAGGTCCGCCACGGCCGCGGCCACCTCCCCTTCCCCCGCCGACGCCCCCGGGCGTTCCTCCACCACCTTGCCGGTCGCGTCTCCGGTGTCCGTCGCCGCGCCGAACCGGAACTCCACCTCGTACGTCTTCTCTTCCAGGGAGAGGTAGCCGGCGATCTTCGTGGCGTTGCCGACGCAGACGGGAAGCACCCCCGTGGCCATCGGGTCGAGGGTCCCGGCGTGCCCGCACTTCCGCTCCCGCAGGATCCGTCCGACCTCCCGGACCGCCTGGAAGGAGGTGATCCCCCCGGGCTTGTCCAGGACGAGCACCCCGCCGGTCACGGCAGGACCGCCCCCAGCGCCCCGTACACCTTCCTCTTCACGTCGACCAATGTCCCCGGGACGGTGCAGCCGGAGGCATTGCGGTGTCCTCCGCCCCCGAACGCCGTCGCCACCGCGGCGACGTCCACCCGCCCCTTCGACCGGAAGCTCACCCGGAACACGCCGCCTTCCTCCTCCCGGAAGGAGACGGCGACCTCCACGCCCACGATCGAGCGGGGGTAGTTGATGAACCCCTCGAGGGCGTCTTTCCCGGCGGAGAAGTCGGCGAGGTCCGACCGGAGGGTGGTGATCGAGGCCACCTTCCCGTTCCACGTCACCTCGAGGGAGCAGAGGATCCTCCCCAGCAGGCGGAGGCGGTTCTCGCTCTGGGTCTCGTACACCTTTTCCGCCACCGCCCAGGGGTCCACCCCGCGCCGCACCATCTCCCCCGCCACGGCGAACGCCTCCGGCGAGGAACTGCCGTAATGGAAAGAGCCCGTGTCGGTGAGGACGGCGACGTAGATGTTCACCGCGACGTCGAGGTCGATCTCGTACCCCATCGCGACGAGGATCCGGTGGATCAGGAGCCCGGTGGCGGCCGCGTCCGGGTCCACGAGCGAGAGTTCCCCCCGGTCGCCGTTGGTCCGGTGGTGGTCGATGTTCAGGAGGACGGGGCACTTCCGCAGCTCCGCCCCGACCCGCCCGGTTCGCTCCGGGGAACCGCAGTCCACCACGACCGCGACGTCGTACAGCGACCCGTCCTCCTCGAACACCACCGTGTCGGCGCCGGGGAGGAAGAGCAGGTTCCCGGGAACGGGGTCGGCGTTCAGCACCGTCGCGGTCTTTCCCATCCTCCGCAGGGCGAGGGCCAGGGCCAGTTCCGAGCCGATGGCGTCCCCTTCCGGGTTCTCGTGGCAGGCGACGAGGAACCGGTCCTTCTCCGAAAGGACCCGGCACACGGCGGACAGGTCACCCCTCACCGGGCCCCTCCTCCCTCCCCGGGATCCCCCGGAGGATCTCGTCGATGCGGGCGCCGCGGTCGTAGGAGTCGTCGTAGTGGAACTGGAGGTCGGGGGCGTACCGCAGGTCGAGCACCTTCCCCAGCTCCCGGCGGAGGAAGCCTGCGCTGCGCCGCAGGGCCTGCGCCACGGCCTTCCTCTCCTCCGGCCCGACGAGGGCGGAGTAGTTCACGTGGGCGATCTTCAGGTCGGGGGTGACGGAGACGTCGGTGATGGTGACGGAGGCGAGTCCGGGGTCCCGTGCCTTGCGCAGCAGGAGGATGGAGAGCTCCTCCCGGATCCGCTCCCCGACGCGCGCGGGGCGATCGCCGCGCCCCTTCATTCCGGGCCGCCCTCCGCGGGAAAACCTTCCTCCCCGATCGCTTCGGGGCGGAACCACTCGATGCGCCGGGAAAGCAGTTCCACCTCGCCGTCCCTCCCGATCCCCTCGGTGATGCGGTCGAGCATCGACTGCGCCAGCCGGGAATTCGTGGTGACGAGGGCCACGCCGATCGTCCCGCGCTGCCACAGATCCTGGTGCGCCACCTCGGCCACCGAGACCGGATACGAGGCGCGGATCCGGGCGGTAAGGCCGGAGAGGCGGCGCCGCTTGTCCTTCAGGGAGCCCGCCCCGGGGAAGAAGAGCTCCGCGGTCAGGACCGCCACCTGCACGGGAACCTCCCCCCGGTCGCCGCGGCCGGGGCGCCGCTCAGGCGAGGGTGCCCGCGACCTTCTCGATGACGTACGCCTCGATCTGGTCGCCGACCTGGATGTCGTTGAAGTTCTCGATCCCCAGCCCGCACTCGTACCCCTCGAGGACCTCCTTGACGTCGTCCTTGAACCGCTTGAGGGAGGCGAGCTTCCCCTCGTAGACCACGACGCTGTCCCGCAGCAGGCGGACGTTCGCGTTCCGGCTGATCTTCCCCGACAGGACGGCGCAACCGGCGATCGTCCCGATCCGGGAAATGTGGAAAGTGTTCCGGACCTCGGCCCGCCCCTGGGTGGTCTCCTTGAGGGTGGGCTCCAGCATCCCCTCCATCGCCTTCTGGACGTCGTCCACCACGTCGTAGATGACCGAATAGAGCCGGACGTCCACCGCTTCCCGCTCCGCGAGCTCGGCGGCCTTGGGCTCCGGGCGCACGTTGAAGCCGATGATGACGGCGGCGGAGGCGGAGGCGAGCATCACGTCCGACTCCGAGATCCCCCCCACGCCGGCGTGGATCACGTTGACTTTCACCTTGTCGCCGGAGAGCTTGCCGAGGGAGAACTGGAGGGCTTCCATCGATCCCTGCACGTCGGACTTGATGACGATGTTGAGGTCCTTGACCTCGCCGGCGTCGATCCGCTTGTGCAGCTCCTCCAGGCTCATGCGGGGCCGGACGACGGCCTTCTCCCGATCCTTCTCCCCGCGGTGGAGGGCGATTTGCCGGGCCGTGCGCTCGTCCTTCAGGACCGCGAACTTCTGCCCCGCGTCCGGCAGTCCGGAGAGCCCCTGGATCTCCACCGGGGTGCCGGGGCCGGCCGCCTCCAGGCGCTTCCCCTTGTGGTTGGCCAGCGCGCGGACGCGCCCGTAGTGGCTTCCGGTGACGATGGGGTCCCCCACCTTGAGGGTCCCTTCCTGGACGAGGACGGTGGCCACGGGCCCCCGCCCCTTCTCCAGCCGCGCCTCGAGGACCGTGCCGCGGGCGAGCTTCGTCGGATTCGCCTTGAGCTCCAGGACGTCCGCCTGCAGCAGGATGAGCTCCAGGAGTTCCGCGATTCCGACGCGCCGCTTCGCGGAGACGTTGGCGTACAGTGTGGTGCCGCCCCACTCCTCGGGGTTGAGGCCGTGGTCCGACAGCTGCTGCCGGATGCGGTCGGGCTGGGCGCCCGGCTTGTCGATCTTGTTCACCGCCACGACGATGGGGACCCTGGCGGCCTTCGCGTGGTCGATCGACTCGATCGTCTGGGGCATCACGCCGTCGTCCGCCCCCACCACGAGGATGACGATGTCGGTCACGGATGCGCCGCGGGCGCGCATCGAGGTGAACGCCTCGTGGCCCGGGGTGTCGAGGAAGACCACGCGGCGGCCGCCGTGCTCCACCTCGTAGGCGCCGATGTGCTGGGTGATCCCGCCGGCCTCGGAGGCGGTGACGTTGCTCTCGCGGATCGCGTCGAGCAGGGTGGTCTTCCCGTGGTCGACGTGCCCCATGATGGTGACGACGGGGGGCCGGGGCACGAGATCCTCCTCCCGGTCCGCTTCCTGGTCGATCAGGCTTTCGACCTCCGGCGCCACGTTCTCCACCTCGAAGCCGTATTCCTGCGCGAGGAGGCTGGCCGTGTCGGCGTCCAGGAGCTGGTTCAGGGTGGTCGGCATCCCCATTTCGATCAGCTTCTTGATGACGTCCGCCGCCTTGACGCCCATCCGGTGGGCGAGGTCGCCCACGGTGATCACTTCCTCGATTTTCACCAATCGTTTGCTCGCTTTCGGCGGGAGGGTGGAAGGGGCCTTCTTCTCCTTGACGGGTTTCCCCCTCCGCTTCGGGGCGCGGACGGGCTGGAACTGCCGGACGACCACCGGCTCGGCCTCGGGGGATGGGGCCGCGGGCGCCTCGGCCTTCCGGGCTTCCGCCTCGGGCTCCTCCAGGACTTCCTTGATGATGGTCTGCTTGAGGACCCCCTTCTGGACCTTCTTCTCGTGGGGCCTGGCCTTCTTCCACTTCTTTTCCTTTTCCTTGCGGACCTCTTCCGGCTTCGGGGCCGCGACCGGCTTCTCCACGACCCGGACGGTCGCCTCGGCCGGCTGCGCTTCCGCCCCCGCCACCTCCCCCGCTGCCGCCGCGGGCTCGGGGGCCACCGGGGGGGCGGGTTGCGCCGCGGCAACGGTTTCCGCCTGGGCCTTTGCCTCCGCGGCCAGGGGCCCGGCGGGTACCGGCGGCGGAGGCGGTTCCGCTTCCGCGGGAGGCGCGGGCGGCGGGGCCGGGGCCCCGCGCCGGAGCACGACCTTCTGCGACCGGCGCTCGAGGACGCCGTCGGCTCTGGTCACGGTGGTGGTCTTCGGGGGGGGCGGCGGGGGAGCGGGTTTCCGGAAGTGGCTACGTACCCGGTCGATCAGGTCTCCCTCCAGGTTGCTGGAGGCCGACTTCCCCTTCGCGCCGATCCGTTCCAGGAAGGCAAGGATCTCCTTGCTGGTCTCCATGCCCAGTTCCTTGGCCAGATCGCGAATCCGAACCTTGTCCATCCACTCCCCCTGCTACGTTTTGGCCGTGCGTTCCGAAAGCGCCGAGAGGCGTTCCGCCAGCTCCGCGCCTGCCGCGCCCATCTTCCACCGGGCGCCGCCCTTCGGCGTCCTCACCCTCGCCGAAAACTTCCGGATGCATTCCCCGTCGCGGCACAGGTAGATCCCGCGCCCCGGCATCGTCCCCCGGGGATCCGGCGCCCATCCGGCCCCCGGCCTTCCTGCGATCCGCAGCAGCCGCCCCTTCCCGAGGACGGCTCCGCACTGGACGCAGGTGCGTTGCGGTTCCGCGGAGCTACTCCTCCGGGGGGGCATCCCCTTCCTTCGCGACCGCACCCGGATCTTCCGCCGGGGGCGCTTCGGTGGACCCGGCCTCCCCCGCTGCGGCTTCCGGGCCCTCCGGCGGAGCCTCGGAGGGCTCCGGTTTCTTCGCAAAGAGCCCCTCGGCGCGCTTCAGGGCGTCCTCCACCTGGCCCTCCGCGCGGACCTCGATGTGCCACCCGACGAGCTTGGACGCGAGCTTGACGTTCTGCCCCTTCTTCCCGATCGCGAGGAGGAGCTGCTCCTCGGGGACGATCACCTCCATGGTCTTCCCGGACTCGTTCACCAGCACCCGGATGATTTCGGCCGGCTGGAGGGCGTTGCAGACGAACTTCGCCGGGTCCTCGTCCCAGGCGATGATGTCGATCCGCTCTCCCCGGAGTTCCTGCACGACGCTCTGCACCCGGGACCCCTTCATGCCGACGCAGGCTCCCACGGGGTCCACGTCCCTGTCCTTCGAGCGCACGGCGATCTTCGTCCGGAAGCCCGGCTCCCGCGCCACGCTCAGGATGCTGACCACCCCCTCGTACACCTCCGGGACCTCCTGCTCGAAGAGCTTGAGGATCATCCGCGGGTCGGACCGGGACAGGAGGATCTCCGGGCCGCGGGAGGTCTTCGTCACGTCCTTGATGTAGGCGCGGATCCGGTCGCTCTGGCGGTACCGCTCCCGGGGGATCTGCTCGGAGGGGGGCATGATCGCCTCGGTCTTCCCGAGGTCGATGATCAGGCAGTCCCGCTCGTAGCGCTGGACGATCCCGTTGATGATCTCCCCCTTGCGGCCGATGAACTCGTTGTAGATGACCTCGCGCTCCGCGTCCTTTACCTTCTGCATGATGATCTGGCGGGCCGTCTGGGCGGCGATCCGCCCGAGGTCCTTCGTGCTCAGCCGCTCGCCGAGGTTGTCCCCCGGCTGCGCCTCGGGGTCGAGCGCCTGCGCCTCCCCGATGGACATCTGCGTGTCGGGGTCGGTAACCTCCTCCACCACCGTGCGGAAGGAGAGGATCTCGAACTCCCCGGTCTCCGCTTCGTATGTCGCCTCGAGGATCTTGTTCATCCCGTATTTCTTGCGGGCCGCGCTCTCGAGGGCCTCCTTGATCGCGTCGATGATGACGCCCTTGTCGATCCCCTTTTCCTTGCCCAGCTGGGTAATGATCTGCCCCACGTCCAGGATCATCGCCTTTTCTTTCCCTTCCCGAAGAGTTCTTCCTGCGTCACTTCCAGGGACGCCTTCCGGATCTCGCCGTACGGCACGCGGAACCCGGTGTCCCCCTCCGCGATCGTGATCCCGTCCCCGTCGCTCCCGGCGAGGACCCCTGCTATGTGCCGCCGCCCCTCGCGGGGCTCGGCGAGCGTGACCTTCACGCGCTTTCCGATCACGGCCTCGAAATGCTCCGGCCTGCGGAGCCGGCGGTTCACGCCGGGGGAGGACACCTCCAGCACGTAGGAACCCGCCACGGGGTCCTCCACGTCGAGCAGCGCTCCGAGCCGGCGGCTGTACGTCTCGATGTCGGAGAGGGAGATCCCCCCTTCCCGGTCGACGTATACCCGCAGGATGTTCCGCGGGCCCTCCCGCGCGACCTCCAGGTCGAAGAGGGAGAGGGAGAGGTCCCGCGCGACCTCCCGGGCCAGCACCCCGATCTTTTCGGTGTCCGTTTTCTGCACGGTCGGAAAAAAAAAGTGGGCTTCCGGCCCACTTATCCACACCCCAACAGGGACATGATACAGGGAAACCGGGACGCCCTGCAATGCCTTTCTTCAGATCCGGAGCGACCCCCGGTACTCGTCCAGCCCGGCCAGCCGTTCCCGCGCGAGGAAGGCGGCGATCCCGTCGATGATCTCCACGCAGGCGTTCGGGTTGCGGAAGTTCGCCGTCCCCACCTGCACCGCCGCGGCCCCCACCAGCAGGAACTCCAGGGCGTCCTCCGCGCTCTGGATCCCCCCGATCCCGACCACCGGGATCTTCACGGCCCGGCACGCCTCCCACACCATCCGCAACGCCACGGGTTTGACGGCCGGCCCGGAAAGCCCCCCCGTCACGTTGGACAGCCTCGGGCGGCGCGTCCGGCAGTCCACCGCCATCCCGACGAGCGTGTTGATCAGGGTCACCGCGTCCGCCCCCGCGTCCTCCGCCGCGCGGGCCACCGACCGGATGTCCGACACGTTCGGCGAGAGTTTCACCCAGAGCGGCTTCCCCGTCGCCGCCCGGACCCGGCGGGTCAGCGTGGACAGGCCTTCGGGGGTGGAGCCGAAGGCGATCCCGCCCTCCTTCACGTTGGGGCAGGAGGCGTTCAGCTCGATGGCCGAGAGCGACGCCACGCCCTCGAGCCGGCGCGCCACTTCCTCGTACTCCTCCATCGTCCGCCCGTAGATGTTCGCGACGCAGGTGGCTCCCGCGTCGGCCAGCCGGGGGACCACTTCGCGGACGAACCGCTCCACCCCGATGTTCTGGAGGCCGATGGCGTTCAGCATCCCGGCGGCGGTTTCCACGATCCGTTGCGGCGCGTTGCCCGGCGTGGGGAGCAGCGAGAGCCCCTTCACGATCACCGCCCCCAGACGCGAGATGTCGTAGAAAGGGGTGAACTCGAGCCCGTACCCGAACGTACCCGAGGCGCTCATGACGGGATTCTTCAGGACCACGCTCCCCACGCGGGAGGTGAGGTCGGGCGCCGCGGCGGGGATCACCACACGACCTCCCTCGCGTCGAACACCGGCCCCTCCTTGCAGACCCGCCGGTACGTGACCTTGTCCCCGTCCCGCACCCCCGTCACGCACCCCCAGCACACCCCGAAGCCGCACGCCATGTGGTTCTCCAGGGACGCCTGCACGGGGACTTCCCGGTCGGCTGCCAGCTCGGCGATCCCCTTCAGCATCTCGCGGGGCCCGCAGGCGAGGATGGTCACCCGGCCGCGCTCCGCCGCCTTCATGCGGTCCATCCGCTCGCGGACCGCGTCGGTGACGGGTCCGAAGAACCCCGCCGTCCCGTCGTCGGTGCACAGGTGCGCCCGCCCGGGCACGCCCGCGCCCGGGATCCACTCCCTCGGCGGGAGCTGGTCGCGGGACCTTGCGCCGAGGAACAGGTCGAAATCCGCCCGCCGGGCCTCGAGCGCGACCGCGGCCGGGAATACCGTGGAGAACCCCACGCCCCCTCCGACGAGCCACCAGATCCGGTCTTCGCGGCCGAGCTCGAACCCGTTCCCCAGCGGGAGGGTGATCTGGAGGGGGTCGCCGTCGTGAAGGCCGGACAGCAGCGCGGTGCCCCGCCCCACCACCTTGTAGACGAACTCCACCGTTCCCTTCCCCCGGACGCCGCCGGCGCGGAAGATCGCCAGCGGCCGCGGAAGGAGAGGGTCGTTGCCGGGCCAACCGGAAACCATGGCGAACTGGCCCGGGAGGAACTCGATCCGGTCCGGGATCGACACCTCCATGCGGTAGAAGATCCCGTGCCCCGAATTGTGCAGGATCCTGCCGGTGACGAATCGCGGCCTACGAAACGGCATCGCTCTCCCGCAGTTCCCGGGAGAGGAGCACCGCGTCCTCCCCCGTGTCGATGTAGTACCCCTTGCGGATCCCGTGGAACGCGAACCCCTCGGCGCGGTAAAGCCGCTGCGCCTCCTCGTTCCCCGCCCGGACCTCCAGGTGGATCCGCGCGGCGCCGGCCCGCGCCCCGCGGCGGATGCACTCCCGGAGGAGCGCCCGCCCGACCCCGGCCCCCCGCCTCGCCGGGGCGACGGCGATGTTCAGGAGGTGGGACTCCCCCGCCACGGTCCAGGAGACCGCGTACCCCAGGATCTCCCCGTCCGCGCCTTCCGCCACGACGGGGTCGGAAAAATCCCTGCCCAGCTCCTCGGCGAACATCCCGCGGGACCAGGGGGAAGGGAACGACGCCTCCTCGATCGCCATCACCCCGTCGAGATCTCCGGCCCGCATGGTCCGCACCCGGGCGCGCACCCGGAGGCCCCCCGCTACCAGCGGATCAGCGAGGCGGCCCACGTGAATCCCGACCCGAAGGCCGCGAGGCACACCAGGTCGCCGTCCCGGATCCTTCCCTGCTCAAGGCACTCGTCCAGCGCGATGGGGATCGACGCCGCCGTCGTGTTGCCGTACCGCTCGATGTTGGAGAAGACCTTCCCCTCCGGGAGCTGCAGCGCCGCGCCCACCGCCTGCGAGATCCGGATGTTCGCCTGATGCGGGATCAGCAGCGAGAGGTCCTCCACGGAGAGGCCCTCCGCGCCGAGGACCTCGCGGATCACCTCGGGGAATCGCCGGACGGCGTGAGTGAAGACGTACTTCCCGTTCATCCTCGGGAAGTGCCTCCCCGAATCGATCATCCCGTGGGTGATCCAGGGGTCGTCCAGGAAACCCGGGGCCTCCACGCACAGCTCCTTCGCGTGCTTCCCCTCCGAATGGAGGCGGGAGGCGAGGATCCCGCGGCCGGGCTCGGCGGGCCCCACCACCGCCGCCCCGGCCCCATCCCCGAAGATCACCGCCACGTCCCGCCCCGCGGTGCTGAAGTTCAGCCCCCGACTGTGGATCTCCGCCCCGATCACCAGGACGTGGTCGTGGAACCCGCCCTTGACGTACGCTTCCGCCACGGAGAGGCCGTAGACGAACCCGGAGCACTGGTCGCGGACGTCGAGCGCCCCCACGTTGGGCATTCCCAGCTGCTGCTGGACGAGGACGCCGCACCCCGGGAAGTAGTAGTCGGGGGAGAGGGTGGCGAAGATGACCAGTCCGACGTCGTCTTTCGTGATCCCGGCGCGCGCAATGGCCAGCCGCGCCGCCTCGGCCCCCAGCCCGGCGGTCCCCGTCCCGGCCTCCGCGTACCGCCGTTCCCGGATTCCCGTCCGCTGGACGATCCACTCGTCCGAGGTGTCCATGAGGCCCGTCAGCTCCGTGTTCGGAACCACCCGGGAGGGAAGCGCCCGCCCGGTCCCCAGGATCCTTGCTCCCCGCATGCCCCCTCCCTACAGAACCAGCACGGCCGCGGCCACGACCGTCGTGTACTCGTCCTTGACGATCGCCGATTGGGTGATGTTGAAGGACTTGTAGATCTTGCCGGAGATCTTCCATACCTCGCGCTTCTCGTCCCAGCTCTTGTCCTCGTCGAACTCGACCCCCAGCGTGGAAGCGAGCATCGCCGCCGCCAGGTCCTCCGCGTAATCCCCCGCCACCTTCTCCGTCTGACCGAAGGCGTGGTGCTCGCTCAGGTACCCGTACACGGACCGGTCGGACGGGAGCGCGCACCCCACGGAGGCGGCCACCAGGCGCCGCGGCTCGTCGCTGACGCACCGGCTCATGACCACGTAGACGATTTCCCCGGGGGAGAGGAGCGACAGCCCCTCCTCCTTCTTCACGATCCGGCACTTCGGGGGGAAGATGCTCGAGACCTGGACGAGGTTGAACTTCTCGATCCCGGCGTCCCGCAGGGCGAGTTCGAAGGAGGTCAGCTGCTCGCGGTGGCGGCCGACGCCCTTGGTAAAGAAGACCTTCGTGGGAACGGACATGGGCTGCTTCTCCTTGTTCGCCGGGGTGTCACTTCTCCGACTGGCGGGCGACGAGCCAGCCCATCAGCCGGTAGCAGAGCCGGGCGGCCAGGTAGTCCGGGGCTCCCATCCCGGCGATCGGGGCGAGCTCCATGACGTCGAAGCCGACCACGTTGCAGTCCGCCCGCATCACGTCCCGCAGGATGTCGATCACCTCGAACCACGTGAGCCCTCCGGGCTCGGGCGTCACGACGGCCGGCATGATTCCCGGATCGAACACGTCGAGGTCGATGGTGATGTAGACGTTCCCTTCCAGAGAGCTGACGATTCCCTTCGTGACGTCGGCCACGTTGTCCCGGACCTCGGAGGCGTAGAAGGTCTTCACCTCCTCCGCCTTCTTGAGGTACCGGTCCTCCTCCTCGGACATGCTCCGGATGCCGACCTGCACCAGCTTCGCGCCCGTGTCGACGATCCGCCGGCCCACGCAGGCGTGGTTGTGCGGCGTGCCGAGGTACTCGTCCCGCAGGTCCGCGTGGGCGTCGAACTGGAGCACCGTGAGCTCCCCGTGCTTCTTTCGGAGGGCCGCGACGGCCGCGGCCGTCCCGGAGTGCTCCCCGCCGAGGAGGATGGGCACCTTCCCCGCCTTGGAGATCGCCGAAACCCGGCGCTCCACCTCTTTCAGCGCGGCGACCGGCCCCGCTGTCGTGGCCGGGATCTCCGCGGAGACGAAGATCCCCGAGCGGTACGGCTCGATCTTGTTCTCCTCGTCGAAGAGCTCCATGTGGGAAGAGGCGTCGAGGATGGCGCGCGGGCCGTTCCGCGTGCCGGCCATGTACGTCGTGGTCATGTCGATCGGGAAGGGGACGACGGCAAAGGTCGCCTCCTTCCAGGACGCGTACTTGCCGGAAATCCCTCCGAACGTTACGGAGTACGGGATCACGGGGAAACCTCCTTGGGGGTTGGACGGGCTGTCCGGAGGATTCTATCGTGCGCCGGGACCGACGCACAATAGCGGACCGCCCGCGGGACGGGCATCCCGCAGGAGGAGGCGGAGGGTACGGCCTCCGCGGAAGACGTTCTCCTGGACGGCCACCAGCAGGTCCGAGCGCCCGGCCGGGTCTGCCGGGATCTCCTTGCGGCGGAACGCCACCCCCTCCACGTGGCGCCCTTCCCCCGCCACCTCGAAGCGGACGTGCTGCGCATCCCGCCCGAACCGGCCGTGCGGAACCGCGCGGGCGCCCCGCAGGAGGAACAGCGGTTCCTCGTTCCCGGTCCCGAAGGGGGCGAGGAGCCGGAGGTCGGCCAGCAGCGCCGGGGTGAGGTCGTCGACCCGGACCTCCGCGTCGATGTCCCTGCGGGGGACGAAGGGTGCGACCTCCGCGTGCCGCGCGGCGTCCTCGGTCATCCCCCGACGGAAATCCCCGAGCCGCGAAACGGGCAACGCCACCCCGGCGGCCTGCGCGTGGCCGCCGAAGCGGGTCAGCAGGTGCGACAGGCGCGAAAGGGCGTCGACGATCGGGAACCCGTCGGGGCTGCGGCACGACCCCTTCGCCACCCCGTCCTCCTCCGAAAGCAGCACCACGGGCCGCGCGTACCGTTCCAGAATCCGCGAGGCCACGATCCCCAGGACCCCTGCGTTCCACGCCGGGTCGGACAGGACGATCGCGGGGGGG
>DASWBR010000031.1:0-3639 GCA_036390495.1 Candidatus Deferrimicrobiaceae bacterium
CGACGACCACCACCGTCACGTCCTCCATCCTCTCCGCCTCGCCGAAGGCGCGGGAGAGCTCCTGCCCGAACTCCCGGTTCAGGGGGTTCGTGGGGGGGCGGTTGAGGGTGATCGTCAGGATCCGGCCCTCCTGCTGCATCGCGACGAACTGGTATCCCATCGGTGTCTCCGTTCCGGATTTTTCCCCTTCACCCGACCTTGAGGACGATGGAGGCCGCGGTGTCGCCCGCGGCGCAGCCGGCGAAGAGGAGGTACCCGCCCCCCTTCATCGCCAGTTCCTCGATCCCCTCGAGGATCAGGCGGGCCCCGGTGGGCCCCTGGGGATGGCCGAAGATGAGGGAGGAGCCGTAGTTGTTCATGCCGTTCACGTCCAGCCCCATCACCCTGGCCATGACCAGGTCGTTCGAGGCGAACGGGTTGTGCGTCTTGATGACCGCGGCGTCGGACGCCTTGATGCCGGCGTTGTCCAGCGCGATCTGCGCGGACGGGGCGACGGCCGCGGCCATGAACCCCTTCTTCGTACGGGAGAACCCGTAGGAGACGATCCGGACCTCCACCTTGGGATCGGCGGAGAGTTCGCGGGCCTTCTCCCGGGTCGTCACGCAGACCCCGCAATTCCCGTCCGCCGGGTACGTCTGGGTCCCGAAGGTGTGGACGCCGTCGGGCAGGACGGGCTTGAGGCCGGCGAGCCCCTCCTTCGTGGTCGGGAACACCCCCTCGTCCGCCTCCACCGTGACCGTCTTCTTCTTCGAAAGCTGCACCTCGACCGGGAACATGTACCGCCTCTGGAACTCGCGGTCGCTTTTCAGGCCGTCCTGGTACTGTTCCTGCCGGCGGAGGGTGATCGCGTCGCACTCCTCCCGCTTCACGCCGTACTCCCTGCAGACGTTCTCCGCGGTCTGGATCATCGCGCCCCCCGCCCAGGGGTCCCTGCCGAAGTTGTCCATGACCCAGTCCTCGGCGATCACCTGGCCGCCGGGGCCGCCGGGGTTGGGCCAGACGGCGTGCGGGCCGTTGGAGCACCGGTCGGCAAGGAGGCACCAGCCGTTGGCGAAGAACCCCGTCTCGATCCCCATCCCCGCCTGGTACAGGGAGACGGTGGAGGTGGAGCACGCCTGGCTGACGAGGATGCCGGGGGTCCCGGTGGCGCCCATCAGCGCCGATGCCCACGGGCCGCTGTAGAACCACTGTTTCTGGTAAACGGTGCTGCCGACGAGGACGTAGTCGAACATCTTCGCGTCCCACTTCCTCGCCTCGAAGAAGCGCCGGGAGGTGTTCGCCCCCAGGACGATCGAGTGCTCGTTGGCGAGGGACCCCTGCCAGCGGACGAACGGGGTGCTGTAGTAGCCTCGGTACGGAATGTACGCTTTCGTCAGCATCGCCACCTCTCCTTTGGTTGAATCAGATGCGGATCCGGCCGTCGACGGCGTACACGGCGTCCTCGAAGGCCATCACCGGGTTGAGGTCCATCTCGCGGATCTCCGGCAGGTCGCCGAGGAGCGCGGAGACGCGCAGGATCAGGTCGACGACCTTCTCCCGGTCCACGCCCTTCTGCCCGCGGACGCCGTCGAGCAGCGCCTTCGCCTTCAGGGAGGCGAGCATCTCCCGCGCTTCCACGCGGGTGACCGGCGCGATCTTGAAGGACACGTCCTTGAGGACCTCGACGTAGACGCCGCCCAGCCCGAACATCACCAGGTGCCCGAGCCCCCTCTCCGCGCTGGCGCCGACGATCAGCTCCCGCCCGCCGGGGAGGAACTTCTGGACGAGGAAGGAAAGCTTCCCGAACTTCCCGAGCCGCCGCTGCAGGTCCTGCACCGTGGCGCGGACGGCGGCGGCGTCCTTGAGGTTCACGACGACGCCGCCCATGTCGCTCTTGTGGTCGATCTTCTCGGAATCGACCTTGACCACCACCGGGTAGCCGATCCGGTCGGCGGCGGCGACGGCCTCCTCCTCGTTCCCGGCCACCTTCCACCGGGCGACCGGGATCCCGTGCGCCTCGAAGATCGAGTAGACGTCCGCGGCGGAGAGCACGCTGCGCCCCTCCCTCCTCGCCTGCGCGACGACCGCGCGGGCGCGGGCGGGGTCCGTGCCGGCGGGCCTTTCCGGCTCGCCGATGTCGCGCTGCCGCAGGCGCCCGTACCGGACGAGCGCCCCGAGGGCGTTGGCGGCGTCGCTGGGGTTCGCGTAGCAGGGGACGCCGCCCTCCCGGAGGATGCGCTCCGTCACCTGGAACCGCTCCTGGGTGAGGTCCGTCATGAAGTTGCATACGATCGGCTTCTTCCCCGTCCGGCTGACCGCCGCGATCTCCCGGGCCACGGCGTGGGTGTCGGTGAAGGGAGCCGTGACGAAGTTCATGAAGATGCAGTCCACCCCGTCCTCCTCGAGGAGCACGTCGAGTGCGGCGCGGAACTGGGACGCGCCCGCGGTGGCCACCACGTCGACGGGGTTCTCGATCGCCGCCTCGGGGAGCATGGTCTCCTTCAGGCGGGCGATCGATTTCCCGGAGAGCTTCGGCACGTCGAGGCCGGACGCCACGAGGACGTCGGTGGCGATGACGGCCGGGCCGCCGGTGTTCGTGATGATCCCGACCCGGTTCCCGGCGGGAACCGGCTGGGAGGCGAACGCCTTGGCCGCCCGCACCATCGTCCCCTCGTCGGTGAAGGAGAGGATCCCCGTCTTCTCGAAGATCAGCTCGGTGGCGATGTCCACCCCGGCGAGCGACCCGGTGTGGGAGGAGGCCGCCTTGGCCCCCTGCTCGGTGCGCCCGGCCTTCATGGCCAGCACCGGCTTCCGGCGCGCGACCTCCCGCGCCGCGTCGAGGAACTCCTGCGGGTCGGAGAACCCCTCCGTGTAGAGGAGGATCGCCTTGGTCCCCTCGTCGTCCCCCCAGTACCGGAGGATCTCCGGGATGGAGATGTCGCAGGCGTTGCCGTTGGAGGCGTACATGCGCATGCCGATCCCGAGGTCGAACAGCGCCTGCATGATCAGGGCGCCGACCCCCCCGCTCAGGGCCACCACCGAGACGGAGCCGGGCTCCGGGTAGGTGAAGGTGAAGTTGCAGTACGCCTTGAGGGCGGGGTCGGTGTTGATGATCCCCTGGCAGTTGGGGCCGAAGACCCGCACGCCCCCCTTCCGGGCGTTCTCGAGGAACGCCTCCTGGAGCTTCCTCCCCTCCTCGCCCATCTCGCTGAACCCCGCGGAGTTGATGACCACCGCCTTGATCCCCTTCCGGCCGCACTCCTCGATGGTCTGGGGGACGAACTTCGCGGGGATGATGATGTGGGCGAGGTCGACCTCGCCGGGCCCCTCGGAGAGCGACTTGTACGCCTTGATGCCGCGAACGTCGGGAGCGGCCGGGTTGATGGGGTAGATAGCTCCCTTGTACCCGTACTCCTGGAGGTTCCGGATGATGACGTTGCCGATCGACAACTCCTTGGTCGAGGCGCCGACGATCGCTACCGCCCGGGGCTTGAAGAGCGCGTCCAACATCTTACCGGCCCTCCGCGATCTGCTCGATGAACGCTTCCACGTTCGTCTTCGTCTGCTCGTCCGAAACGCAGCGGAGGTCGTTGAGGTCCCCGGAGATGACCAGGCCGGGGATGCCGGTCGCGGCCTCCAGCCGCTGGGGCAGGCCGTAGC
>DASWBR010000032.1:0-3482 GCA_036390495.1 Candidatus Deferrimicrobiaceae bacterium
CCCGGCGCTCCTCCGTCGGCGAGCCCGAGCGCCTTCCGGGCGGCGACCCGGTCCACCCGGTCCGCCTCGAGCACCGCGTACTCGACCATCCCGAGGAGGACCAGCCTCTCCGCCCGCCGCACCTTCTCCGCGTCCGCCGGCTCCCACGGGGCCCCTCGGACCTTCGCCCAGAGGCGCTCCCGCTCCTCCCCGCACGCCTCCGTCTCCCCGCTGGAGGGGGAGGATAAGATCCGGAACGGGTCGCCGCCCCGCTCCTTCACGGCGAACATGGCGTAGATGCCCGCGAAGGCGTCGCCGGAGAGATCTCCGACCAGGAGGTCCGCCTCCTCGCCCTTCCCTGCCGCGCGCAACGCCCGGGCGCGCCAGAACCGGTGGCGGGCGTTCTCCACCGACCCGAACCCGCCCTTCTCCCCGGCGGCGAAGGCCGCGGCGGCCTCTTCGTACCGCTCCTGGCGATACAGGCCGTAGGGGTACCGGAAGAGGGCCTCCTGGCGGGTCGCGTCGTCCGCGGCGCGGCGCAGCCGTCCGAACTGCTCGGTGGCCCCCGCAACGTCCCCTTCGTCCTCCGCGATCCACGCCGCGAGATACCGGGCCCTGTCCGCCGTCCCGGAGCGCGCGCTCCCGGCCGCGATCTCGAGGAACTCCTTCCTCGCCTCCGCGAGCCTCCCCGCCTTCCATTCCACCCGGGCGCGCAGAAACCTCACCTCCGACTGGAACTGGGGCGGGGCGTCCGCGAGCTGCGTCCGGAGGAGCGCCATCGCCTCCGCGGTCTCCCCCTCCTTCCGGTGGAACTCGGCGTAGTCGAGGACCATGGCGTAATAGTCGTCCGACGGGGGGAACTTCCGCAGCGACTCCTCGTACAGGGCGCGCGCCCTCTCCGGATCCCCCGCCCGGTTGACGGCGCGGGCGAGCTTCGCGAAGAACCCCACCGGGAGGTCCCACTCCGCGAGCTTCCCGTCCTTCCTCCAGAGCCAGAGCCGTTCGTAGGAAAGGATCGCCCCCTCCTGCGGCGTGTACGACGCGAAATTCTCCAGGTGGAGTGCCGCCGCCGCGGGCGTCGCCCCTCCCTCCTCGGCCAGGACGGCGGCGATGTACCCCTCCTCGGATTTCCTCCCGCTCCCGGCCACCTTGCCCCGCGAGGCGGCGAAGGCTTGCCGCGCGGCTGCCGCGTCGTTGTCGACGGCCGCCGCGAACGCGATTTCGTGCTGCAGGTAGGGGATCAGCGGGGACTGGGGATAGAGGGCGGCAAGCCGCCCGGCTGCCTCCGACGCCTCCGCGCGCTTCCTCTCGCGGGCCGCCGCCATCCCTTCGAAGTAGATGACGTAGTCCCCGAGGTCGAACTCCTTCGCGGGGATGCCGGCGAATGCGCCCCGGGCCTCCGCGTACCGCTCCTTCTCGAGGAGGGACCACCCTTCCCGGAACGCCGCGTCGTGGGAGGGGGCTTCCGCTGCGGGGACGAGGCCGGGAAGGAGGACGAGGAACGGGAGCAGGCAAAGTATGGGAAACCGCTTCACGCGTCGGCTCTCCGGTCGGGTCCCGCCCGGCGGGCGGACCTTCGTGCTATTATCGGCGAGAACGCACGCGGAACTCAAGGAACGGCGGGCCGCATTGGATATTTCCCTGTCCACCCATCTCTTCGTGTTCCACCCCCTGGACGACGGGATCCTGTCCCTCTTTCCGAAGTACGGATTTCCCCTGGCGGAGCTTTGGGCGATGCCGCCCCACTTCCCGTACCGGGAAAACCGTGCGGCGGATGCGATCGCGGAAGGGCTCGCCCGCAACGGGGTCCGCGTGGCGAGCCTCCACGCCCCCCTCTACCCCGACGTGCGCAGCTACAAGAAAGACCGGTGGTACTCCCTCTCCTCCACGGACGAGGAGCACCGGCGCATTTCCGTGGAGGCCACGGCGTCCGCCGCGGGGTGGCTCTCCCGGAACGGCGGCGGGACGGTGGTCCTCCACACGAGCTTCCCCCCGGCGCAATGGTACCCCCACCGCTGGGGCGCGTTCCTGTCCTCCCTCAACGAACTCGTGGACGTCGTTCCCGCGGGCGTGCGGTTCGCCATAGAGAACACCCCGGTGGACTCCGGGCAGGTGGACATCCTCCTCGACATCGTGGAACGGTACCCGGCCGGTCGGGTGGGGGTCTGCCTCGACCTGGGCCACGCCAACATCCAGGAGAACGCCCTGGACGCCGTGCGCGCCGCAGGCCCGCGCCTGATCCACGTGCACGCCTCGGACAACCACGCCGCGGAAGACGACCACCTCGTCCCCGGGAAGGGATCGATCCCGTGGGCCCGCGTCCTCGAGGCGCTGCGGGAGGTGAAGTTCCAGGGCCCCTTCACCGTGGAGCTCCGGGACTACACGCGCGGAGAGGACCCGCCGTACGCGAGCTTCGACCAGATCCTCTCCGAGTGCCGGAACTTCCTCGACCGGCTCCTCCGGGAAGGCGCTTGACGGAGGGTCTCGACCTCGCGGCGCTCCGGAAGGGACTGGCCGCGCTTTTCCCCGCCTCCGACCCGTCGGCCGCCGCGGTGAGCGAACTGGCGGGGGACGCGTCGACGCGCCGCTACTATCGCGTGCGGAACGCCCCCGGCGCCCCTCTTCCCTCCGTCGTCGTCATGCGGTACCCCGACGCCGTGGCGCCGGGCGAGGAACTCCCCTTCCTGAACGTCCTCCGGTACCTCGAGAGGGCGGGGATCCCCGTTCCCGCGGTGTACCGTTCCGACCCGGGTGCGAACCTCCTGTTCCTCGAGGACGCGGGGGACACGATGCTCGAGGACGCCGTCCGGAAGGCCGGCGCGGACGCCTGCCTCCCCCTCTACGAGCAGTGCGTCGAGGTGCTGGTCCGGATCCAGTCCGACGGGACCCGCGCGCTCGACGGGAGGGCGATCCCTTCGCGGCTGGCCTTCGACGTGCCGAAGTTCGCCTGGGAGATGGATTTCTTCTTCGAACACGCCGTGCGGGGGTACGGCGGGATCCGGCTGACCGACGGGGAAGAGCGGGCCATCGAGGACCTCCTGCTGCCGGTCCTCACAAGGCTTGCCGGCCTGCCCCGCGTGCTCGCGCACCGGGATTACCACAGCCGGAACGTGATGGTCCTCTCCCCCGCGGCCGCCCCGGTGCACCGCAACCTCCGCGTGCTGGACTTCCAGGATGCGCGGATGGGGAACGTCTTCTACGACCTCGCCTCGCTCCTGCGGGACTCCTACGTTTCGCTGCCCGAGGACTCGGTGGAGCGGCTCTGCTACACCTGGCGCCACGCCGCCTCGCCGGACCTCCGGCGCGCCGCCGGCGACCCCGGCGCGTTCCGGGAGCTGCTCGACCTTTCGGCGCTGCAGCGCAACGTGAAGGCGATCGGAACCTTCGGGTACCAGGCCCACGTCCGGGGAAAACGTTTCTACCTCCGCTTCATCCCGCCGACGGTGGATCACCTCCTCGGGAACTTCGCGCGGAACCCGTCCCTCCGCGCTCTCGGGGGGAAG
>DASWBR010000033.1:0-5767 GCA_036390495.1 Candidatus Deferrimicrobiaceae bacterium
AGCCCGGCAGGCAGCGGTGCGGGAGACGCGGGAGAGGCGGTGAGATGGTGCCGAAGGGGGGATTTGACCGCTGAGGCTCCGGCCAGCCATGCCTTTGCCCTTCCGGCCGGCTCGCCCGCCTTACGCGCTCCCGGGCGTCGCGCTCATCCTCGCTAACCGCTCGGCGGCGGGCTCGCGTTCAAATCCCCTGCTGGGCACCAGATGAAACGGAAAAGGGAGCGCCGGCGCGTTACCGGGCTCCCTCTGGTTTCATCTGGTGCCGAAGGGGGGATTTGAACCCCCACGTGGTTGCCCACACTAGACCCTGAATCTAGCGCGTCTGCCAGTTCCGCCACTTCGGCACGCTTGCCGCGGAAGGAATAGAATTATAGCAAAACCGGTATGATGGGGAAAGTCCGGAGGGGGAAGGAGCGCGCGGATGCGCGACCAGGCGTACTGGGAGCGGTGGCTGCGGGAGAGATCGGAGGCCGCGAAGGAAAGCCGGGCTTCCGTGAAGGATTGGTACCGCGAGGCCGGGGTGCTGAAGGGCGAGCGCCGCGCCTTCAAGGCGGCCCTGAAAAACCTGTTCCCGGAGAGCGTGCCCGGCAGGAGGAAGGAAAAGCCGCCCCGCCGCGGGAAGGGAAGGCGCCTCCGGGAGGGGACCCCGTACGGGGCCCCGCCTCGCGCGAAGAGGGACGACGCGGGGGAAGGGCGCACGCTGGAAGGACGTCTGCGGTTCACGCGGGAGGGGCGCCCGATCGTCATACCCGACGGGCCGGATTCCGCACCCGTGCGCATCCCGGGAACCGCGCTCGCGGGTGCCTTGCCGAAGGACCGCGTGGTGGTGCGCCTTACGCGCCGGCGCGGCGGAGCCCCGGCGTACGGCCGGATCGAGCGGGTCCTTTCGCGAGGCATCCGGGCTTTCGTGGGGCGGTACTCCCCGGCCGGCGAACGGGGCTTCGTGCGGTTCCGCGACCGGGAGTCGGACATCCTCCTCGAGGCCGACCTCCCGGAAGGACCGGCGCCGGAAGCGGGGGACCTCGTCCTCGCGGAGATCGCGGAATACCCTTCGACGCGCGGCGAGGGGCGGGCCCGCATCGTGCGCCGTCTCGGGAAATCCCACACCATGGAGACGCTCTTCCTCGCGGTGACGTCCGCGCTGGACCTCCCCGTGGCGTTCCCCGAACCGGTAGCGGAGGAGGCGCGCCGCATCCCCCGCGCCGTCCACGTTACCCCCCGGGAGGACGGCGTGATCCAGGGGGAGGAGGCGATTCCCCGGGTGGACCAGCGCGATCTCCCGTACGTCACCATCGACGGGGAGGACGCAAGGGATTTCGACGACGCGGTCTGCCTGGAAAAGGAAGGGACCGGATACCGTCTCTACGTGGCGATCGCCGACGTCTCGCATTACGTGGCGCCCTGGTCCGCCCTCGACCGGGAGGCGTACATCCGGGGCACCTCCGTCTACTTCCCGGACCGGTGCATCCCGATGCTCCCGCCGGAGCTCTCCGAGGGGGTGTGCAGCCTGAAGGCGGACGTGAACCGGCTCACGGTCACCGTGGAGATCCCGATCCGGCAGGGAGGGGAGGCTGGCTCCCCGAAGTTCTACCCGTCGGTGATCCGCAGCCGGGCTCGCCTGACCTACGACGAGGTGCACGCCGTTCTCGCCGGCGACGGCCGCGGTCCGCGGGACCGCGGGGGCGAGGACGGAAAGATCCCGCCGGAACTGGTCCGGATGCTCCGTCACATGGCCACTGCGGCGGGGTGGCTCTCCCAGGCGCGGTCTGCCCGCGGGGCGCTGGACTTCGACCTTCCGGAGGCGAAGGTGGCCGTGGCGGACGGATTGCCCGTCTCGGTGCGATCGGCGGAGCGGTGGGAGTCCCACCGCCTCATCGAGGAGTTCATGCTCCTGGCGAACACGGCAGTGGCGGAGCACCTGTCGGCCCGCGGAGCCCCGTTTCTCTTCCGCATCCACGAGGAACCCGCGGAGGATCGGGTGGAGGAGTTCGAGGAGGCGGCCGGGCGCCTCCTGCGGCGCTCGCGTCCCACGGACCGTCGGGACGTCGCCGCACGTCTCCAGGCGTGGGCCGGGCTGGCCCGCGGGGGGAAATACGAACGGCCGATCCACATGATGCTCCTGCGAACCCTGATGCTCGCACGGTACGGCCCGGAGACCCGGGGACACTTCGGGCTGGCCCTCAGCCGATACACCCATTTCACCTCGCCCATCCGCAGGTACCCCGACCTCGTCGTTCACAGGGTGCTGAAGGCCTTCCTGGGGGACCGGTCCCAGGCCGCCTTCCTGAAGAACCTTGCGGAGCGTGGGGCGGAAATCGGCACGCACCTTTCCGGCCGGGAGCGCCTGGCGATGGAGGCGGAACGCGCCCTCGAGCAGCGCGCCAAGGCCCTGTTCCTGTCGGCCCGGCTGGGAGAAACGTTCGACGGGTCCGTCTCCTCCCTCGTCTCCTCGGGATTTTTCGTCGAGTTCTCGGACTGGATGGTGGACGGATTCGTCCACGTGTCGACCCTGCGGGACGACGAGTACGCCTACTCCACGGACCGTATGGAGTGGGTGGGGCTCTACCGGAAGCGCCGGTTCGCCCTCGGGGATCGGGTCCGCGTGCGGGTGCGCCGCGCCGACCCCGACCGGGGGGAGGTGGACCTGCTACTGGTTGAAAAGCTCCCGGAATGCCCCTAAAATGAGGGACAATCCGGGGGTGCCGATGCCGAAAAAACTTCTGCTGGCCGAAGACAGCCTTACCATCCGGAAAGTGTTCGAACTCGCCTTCGCGAAGGCGGACATCACGATCACGACCGTGGACAACGGGGAAGATGCGGTGCGCCTCGCGGGGGAGATTTTCCCCGACCTCGTGGTTGCGGACGTGACCCTGCCGGGGAAGAACGGATACGCGGTCGCCGAGGAGCTGCGGGCGGCGGAGAAGACCCGGGACATACCGGTTCTCATCCTCTCCGGGAGCCTGATCCCGCTGGACGAGCAGCGGTTCCGGACGAGCAGGGCCGACGGCGTGCTGTTCAAGCCGTTCGACTCCCAGGAGCTGATGGAAAAGGTCGAGGGTCTGTTCCGCACACGCCCGGAACAGCCGGCGGAGGCGGCAAGCACCGCGAAGGGCGCTTCGCACCCCCCGGCGGATGAACATTGGGATTTCAGCGACGTCCTCGAAGAGGTGGAGGAAGCGACGGGAAAGGCGGTTGCGGAGGAAGCTCCCGCGGTTTCCCTGAAGCGGGAGGAAATCCTCCCCGGGGCGCTCCTTCCGGGCGGTGGGAAATCCGCCGAAGTCTCCCTCAACGAGTTCGACGTCTCTGTCGAGGAGATCGAGGTCGCGCCGGAGCCGAAGGAGGGCGCGGAGCCGACTCCCGGGGAACCGCACCTGGAAGGGAGCCTCGTGGGCGACGCCCCCCCGGCCGTGACGGATCTTTCCCCTGTCCTCGAGCCGGAAGGGGAGATCGAGGACCTCGAGGAACTGGAGGATGTGGAGTTCCCTCCGCCTGCGCCTGCGCCGGAGGAGGCCTACGCCCCCCCGGTACCGTCCTCGCCGGTTCCACCTGTCGCCGCATCCCCCGGGGGCGAGGACGCGGCCCTCGACGCGGCGCTCAAGGCGCAGTTTGCGGCCCGTGCCGAGGAGATTTTCCGCACCGTGGCGACCGAGGCCGTGGAGAAAGTGATGTGGGAGATGATGGACCGCCTCGCCGCGGACTTTTCCGCGAAGGTCCGCGAGTCCGTCGAGGCGGTGGCGTGGGAGGTGATCCCCGTCACCGCGGAGGCGCTCATCCGCGAGGAGATCGCCCGGATCCGCCAGCAGGCCGGTAAGCTTTCCCCCTGAATTGCCGGGACAGCCCCGCACGGCGGCCGGGCCGGTTTCGCCCGGACCGCCGCCATGCGGCATTCCCACCGATGGAGCCGACGCGTTGATGAAAGAAACCGGACCGGAAAAGGACAAGGCGTACGACCCGAAGGCCGGGGAGGAGAAGTGGTACGCGGAGTGGGTAGCGCAGCGGGTCTTCCACGCCGACCCGTCCTCTGCCGGCGAGGCATACTCCATCGTCATCCCGCCGCCAAACGTCACCGGCTCCCTCCACATGGGGCACGCGCTCAACGTCACCCTCCAGGACGTCCTGATCCGGTACGCCCGGATGAACGGCCGCAACACGCTCTGGCTTCCCGGCACGGACCACGCCGGGATCGCCACGCAGAACGTCGTCGAACGGGAACTTTCGAAGGAGGGGATCACCCGGCAGGAGATGGGGCGCGACGCCTTCGTCGCCCGCGTCTGGAAGTGGAAGGAGCAGAGCGGCGGGACGATCCTCCGGCAATTGAAGCGCCTGGGTGCCGCGTGCGACTGGGACCGGGAGCGGTTCACGATGGACGATGGGCTGTCCCGGGCGGTCCGCGAGGCGTTCGTCCGGCTCTACCGCAAAGGGCTGATTTACCGCGGGAGGTACATCATCAACTGGTGCCCCCGATGCCACACCGCCCTGTCCGATCTCGAGGTCTCCTACGAGGAGAAGAAAGGCGCCCTGTGGTACATCCGGTACCCCGAGCGGTCCGGGGGGCGGGGCGTCGTGGTGGCGACCACGCGGCCCGAGACCATGCTCGGCGACACGGCGGTGGCGGTGAACCCGAAGGACGAGCGGTACGCGGAGCTGGTGGGCGCCACGCTGCGCCTGCCGCTGATGAACCGTCCCATCCCGGTCCTCGCGGACCCGATGGTGGACCGCGAATTCGGAACCGGCGCGGTGAAGATCACCCCCGCCCACGACCCGAACGACTTCGAGGTGGCGAGGCGCCACGAGCTCCCCTCCGTGCGGGTGATCGACGAGTCCGGCCGGATGACCGCCGACGCCGGTTCCTTCGCGGGACTCGACCGGTTCGCCTGCCGGGAGGCGGTGGTGGCGAAGCTCCGGGAGGAGGGGCTTCTCGAGCGGGAGGAGCCGTACCTCCACAACGTCGGCCATTGCTACCGCTGCAGCACGGTGGTGGAGCCGTCGGAGAGCATGCAGTGGTTCGTGAAGGCGAAGCCCCTGGCGGAGCCGGCCATCGCGGCGGTGCGGTCGGGGGAGACGCGGATCATCCCGGCGCAGTGGGAGAAGACCTACTTCGAGTGGATGGAGAACATCCGCGACTGGTGCATCTCCCGGCAGATCTGGTGGGGGCACCGGATCCCCGCCTTCCACTGCCGGCAGTGCGGCAAAACGATGGTGGAGACGGAAGCCCCCTCGACGTGCGCCGCGTGCGGCTCCGGCGAGATCCGCCAGGAGGAGGACGTCCTCGACACCTGGTTCTCCTCGGCACTGTGGCCCTTCTCCACGATGGGGTGGCCCGCGGCAACGGCGGACCTCGCGCGGTACTACCCGACGTCCGCGCTGGTGACCGGCTTCGACATCCTCTTCTTCTGGGTAGCGAGGATGATGATGATGGGGATCGAGCTCACGGGGAAAGCCCCCTTTCACGACGTCGTGATCCACGCGCTCGTCCGGGACGCGAGGGGAGAGAAGATGAGCAAGACGCGGGGAAACGTCATCGATCCCCTCCACGTGATCGACCGGTTCGGCACGGACGCGTTCCGCTTCACGCTCGTGGCCCTCGCGGCGCAGGGACGCGACATCCGGATGTCCGACGACCGGGTCGAGGGGTATCGCAATTTCATGAACAAGCTGTTCCAGGCGGGGCGCTTCGTCCGGATGCATGTCGACGAAGCGACGCCCCGGGAGCTTCCGGGAGACCTGCAGGTGACGGACCGGTGGATCCTCTCCCGGCTCCAGCGCGTGG
>DASWBR010000034.1:0-5262 GCA_036390495.1 Candidatus Deferrimicrobiaceae bacterium
ATCATCCGCATCGGGGCCCGCGTGAAGCCGATGGACATCCTCGTGGGGAAGGTGACCCCGAAGGGCGAGACCCAGCTCTCCCCGGAGGAGAAGCTCCTTCGGGCGATCTTCGGGGACAAGGCGGGGGACGTGAAGGACTCCTCCCTGCGTGTCCCGCCCGGGATCGAGGGGATCGTCATCGACGCGAAGGTGTTCACGCGGAAGGGCGGGGAGAAGGACGACCGCGCCCAGATGCTGGAGGAGCGGGAGCTCGACCGGATCCACCGGGACCAGGAAGACGAGATCCGGATCATCCTGGAGACCGCGTACGGGAAGCTGAGGTCGCAGCTCCTCGGCAAGACCTCGGCGGTCCGGCTGGCGTCGGAGGACCGGAGCGAGGTCCTGCTCGCCAAGAAGAGGAAGATCACCGAAGAGGTCCTGGACGAGATCCCGAAGGAGCGGTGGGCCGAGATCGGCGTGGAAGAGGACCCGGGGCTGAAGGACCGGCTCTCCGACACCTACCGGGTGGCGCAGGACCAGATCGGGGTGGTCAAGGCGCTCTTCGACGAGAAGATCTCCCGGATCCGGCGGGGCGACGAGCTTCCCCCCGGCGTCCTCAAGATGGTGAAGGTGTACGTCGCGATGAAGCGGAAACTGTCCGTGGGGGACAAGATGGCCGGCCGCCACGGGAACAAGGGCGTCATCTCGCGGATCCTGCCGGAGGAGGACATGCCGTACACCGCCGACGGCACCCCCGTGGACATCGTCCTCAACCCGCTGGGGGTTCCCTCCCGGATGAACGTCGGGCAGATCATGGAGGCGCACCTCGGGTGGGCGGCCCGGGGCCTGGGGGACCAGATCCAGCACATGATGGAGAAGGAGTTCAGCCCCCGGGCGCTGAGGGACTGGCTCGGGAAGATCTACGGCTCCGAGCGGTTCCAGTCGTACCTGAAGGATCTCTCGGACGACGAGGTCCGCGAGGTCGGCAGGAGGATGAACGGCGGGGTGTACCTCGCCTCCCCCGTGTTCAGCGGGGCGACGGAGCTGGAGATCAAGGATTACCTCCGGTACGCCGGGCTCCCGGAGAACGGGCAGACGAACCTGTACGACGGCCGGACGGGGACCCCGTTCCAGCAGGCCGTCACGATCGGCTCCATGTACATGCTGAAGCTCCACCACCTGGTGGACGACAAGATCCACGCCCGGTCCACCGGCCCGTACTCCCTGGTCACCCAGCAGCCGCTGGGCGGAAAGGCCCAGTTCGGAGGCCAGCGGCTCGGGGAGATGGAGGTGTGGGCCCTCGAGGCGTACGGCGCCGCCTTCACGCTCCAGGAGTTCCTCACCGTCAAGTCGGACGACGTACCCGGCCGGGCGAGGATGTACGAGGCGATCGTGAAGGGGAACTTCTCCCTCGAACCGGGATTGCCGGAGTCGTTCAACGTGCTGATCAAGGAACTCCAGGCCCTGGGTCTGGACGTCGAGCTGATCAGCGACGAGAAACCGTAGGAAACCCGAGACGGCCAGAGATACCGGGAGGCATCCGTGGAAGACCTGTTCACACGCGCCGAAAAGCCCAAGGACCCCATCTATTTCTCGGGGATCCGCATCTCCATCGCCTCCCCCGAGCAGATCCGCAAGTGGTCGCACGGGGAGGTGAAGAAGCCGGAGACGCTGAACTACCGCACCTTCAAGCCCGAGCGGGACGGCCTGTTCTGCGCGAAGATCTTCGGGCCCATCAAGGATTACGAGTGCAACTGCGGCAAGTACAAGCGGATGAAGCACCGCGGCATCGTCTGCGAGAAGTGCGGCGTCGAGGTCATCCAGTCGAAGGTCCGCCGGGAGCGCATGGGGCACATCGAGCTGGCCTCCCCGGTGGCCCACATCTGGTTCCTCAAGAGCCTGCCCAGCCGAATCGCCACCATCCTCGACATGCCCATGAAGGACGTCGAGGCGGTCATCTACTTCGAGAAGTACATCGTCATCGACCCGTGGGAGACCGACCTCCAGAAGCAGGAGATCCTTTCGGAGGGGAAGTACCGGGAGAAGGTCGAGGAGTTCCGGGAGAAGTTCAAGGGGGACAAGGAGAAGGTCGACCTCCTGAAGGAGCGGTTCCGCGTCGGGATGGGGGCGGAGGCGATCAAGACCCTTCTCGTGGAGCTGAACCTGGACAAGCTCTCCGAGGTGCTGCGCAAGGAGATGTCGGAGACCGCCTCCGAGGCGAAGAAGAAGAAGATCTCCAAGCGTCTCAAGATCGTGGAGGCGTTCCGCGACAGCGGCCAGCGGCCGGAGTGGATGGTCCAGGAGGTCATCCCCGTCCTGCCTCCCGACCTGCGTCCCCTGGTGCCGCTCGACGGCGGGCGGTTCGCCACCTCGGACCTGAACGACCTGTACCGCCGGGTGATCAACCGGAACAACCGGCTGAAGCGGCTCCTCGACCTCTCCGCCCCGGAGATCATCATCCGGAACGAGAAGCGGATGCTGCAGGAGTCGGTGGACGCCCTCTTCGACAACGGCCGCCGCGGCAAGCTGATCACCGGGTCGAACAAGCGGCCCCTCAAGTCCCTCTCGGACATGCTGAAGGGGAAGGGCGGGCGGTTCCGGCAGAACCTCCTCGGCAAGCGCGTCGACTACTCCGGCCGCTCGGTGATCGTCGTCGGGCCGGAGCTGAGGCTGCACCAGTGCGGCCTCCCGAAGAAGATGGCCCTGGAGCTGTTCAAGCCGTTCATCTTCAACAAGCTGGAGGAGGCGGGACACGCCACCACCATCAAGCAGGCGAAGAAGATGGTGGAGAAGGAGAAGCGGGAGGTCTGGGACGCCCTGGACGACGTCATCCGGCAACTCCCCGTGATGCTGAACCGTGCTCCGACGCTCCACCGGCTCGGGATCCAGGCGTTTGAGCCGGTGCTCATCGAGGGGAAGGCGATCCAGCTTCACCCGCTGGTCTGCTTCGCCTTCAACGCGGACTTCGACGGGGACCAGATGGCCGTCCACGTGCCCCTCTCGGTCGAGGCGCAGATGGAGGCCCGGGTCCTCATGATGTCGACGAACAACATCCTCTCTCCGGCGCACGGGAAGCCGGTGATCGGGCCGTCGCAGGACATCGTCCTGGGGATCTACTACCTCACCCGCCTGCGCGAGGGGCACAAGAGGCAGGAAAAGCGGTTTTCCGGCCCCGAGGAGGTTCGCATCGCCTACGACGGCGGCGGTGTGGAACTGCAGGCGCCGATACAGATGCGCATCGGCGGGAAGACGGTGGAGACCACCGTCGGCCGGGTCCTCCTGTACGAGGTCGTACCGAAGGAAGTCCCCTTCGAATACGTCAACAAGGTGATGAAGAAGAAGGACCTCGCGGAGCTCATCGACGTCACCTACCGGAACTGCGGACAGAAGGCGACCGTCCTCCTCGCGGACCAGCTGAAGAACCTCGGGTTCCAGTACGCGACCCTCTCCGGGATCTCCATCTGCATCAACGACATGGTGATTCCGACAAGCAAGAAGGCGATCCTGGAGACCGCCTCCGACAACCTCAACAAGGTCATCAACGAGCACGTGGAGGGGCTCATCACCCCCGGCGAGCGGTACAACAAGGTCGTCGATATCTGGTCCGCGGCGACCGAGCGCATCGCGAAGGAGATGCTCAAGGAGATGGGCACCGAGGCCGTCCGGGGGAAGGACGGGAAGGAGCGGAAGGTCCCCAGCTTCAACCCCATCTATATGATGGCCGATTCGGGGGCCCGCGGATCCGACAAGCAGATGATGCAGCTCGCCGGGATGCGCGGCCTCATGGCGAAGCCCTCCGGAGAGATCATCGAGACCCCGATCCGGTCGAACTTCCGGGAGGGGCTGTCGGTGGGCGAATACTTCATCTCCACGCACGGGGCCCGGAAAGGTCTCGCGGACACGGCCCTCAAGACCGCCAACTCCGGGTACCTCACCCGGCGCCTGGTGGACGTGGCGCAGGACTGCATCGTCGTCGAGGAGGATTGCCAGACGCTCGACGGAATCGGGGTCCGGGCCCTCATCGAGGGAGGGGAGATCATCGACAGGCTGGCCGACCGGATCCTCGGCCGGGTGGCCATCGAGGACGTCTACGACGTCGAGGGGAACCTGCTGGTGGGCGCCAACGAGGAGATCACCGAGGAGGTGGCCCAGCAGATCGAGATGTCGGGCCTGGACGAGGTGAAGATCCGCTCCGTGCTGACCTGCGAGAGCAAGCGGGGCGTGTGCGCCCTCTGCTACGGCCGGGACCTCGCCCGCGGGAAGATGGTGGCCATCGGGGAGGCCGTGGGGATCATCTCCGCCCAGTCCATCGGGGAGCCGGGGACCCAGCTGACCATGCGGACCTTCCACATCGGGGGAATCGCCACCGCGGGATCGGTGGCGCAGAGCTCTCACCAGTCGAAGCAGGCGGGCCGCATCAAGTTCCAGGGGATCGTGGCGGTCCGCAACCGCGAGAAGAACCTCGTGGCGATGAACCGGAACGGGTTCCTCGTCCTTGTGGACGAGAACAACCGGGAGCGCGAGAAGTACCAGATCCCGTACGGGGCCGTCCTGATGGTCGCCGACGGGGACAAGGTGAAGGACGGCACGCGGCTTGCGGAGTGGGACCCGTACAATATCCCGATCCTCACCGAGGTGGACGGGGAGATCAAGTTCGGGGACATCACGGAAGGCGTGACGATGCGGGAGCAGGTCGACGAGGTGACCGGACGCTCCACACGGGTCATCAGCGAGTCGAAGGACCCGGACGCCCGGCCGCGCATCTCCATCAAGGAGGAGGGGAGCCGGACGACGCGGAAGCTTCCCGGCTCGGCGAGCGAGGCCCGCTACCTCCTCCCCATCGGCTCGAACATCCTGGTGGACGAGGGGCAGAAGGTCCAGGCGGGGGACATCATCGCCAAGATCCCCCGGGAGACCACCAAGACCAAGGACATCACCGGGGGGCTCCCGCGGGTTGCCGAGCTGTTCGAGGCGCGCAAGCCCAAGGAGTACGCCCTCATCTCCGAGATCGACGGCGTCGTGCGGCTGGGGAAGGACTTCAAGGGGAAGCGGAAGATCCAGGTGGTCCCTGAGGTCGGGGAGCCGCGGGAGTACACCATCCCACGGGGCAAGCACATCACCGTGCACGACGGGGAGCGGGTGCGGGCCGGGGAGGCCCTCATGGACGGCTCCCCGAACCCCCACGACATCCTGCGCGTCCTGGGAGACAAGGAGCTGGCCCGGTTCCTGGTGAACGAGATCCAGGAGGTGTACCGGCTCCAGGGCGTGCGGATCAACGACAAG
>DASWBR010000035.1:0-3171 GCA_036390495.1 Candidatus Deferrimicrobiaceae bacterium
CGGGAAGATGTTGACCACCTGGAAGGAGCGGGAAATCCCCATCCGGCAGATGACGTGGGGAGGGAGGCCGGAGATCTCCCGGCCCTTGAACAGGATGCGCCCCGAATCGGGCGAAAGGTGCCCCGTGATGAGGTGGAACAGCGTCGTCTTCCCCGCCCCGTTGGGGCCGATGACCGCGACGATCTCCCCGGCCCCCACCTCGAGGTTCGCCCCGTTGACCGCCCGGAAGCCGCCGAAGGTCCGGACGGCCGACTCGACCCTAAGCACGGCGTTCCTCCCGGGACCGGTTCCGCCGGACGGCGTACCCGAGGACGCCGTCCGGCAGGAAGATGATCACGAGGGTGAGGATGACGCCGAGGACCAGGGACCAGTAGGGGGTATAGTGGCTCGCGAACACCCGGAGCAGCACGATGGCCGCGGCGCCGGCGAAGGGCCCGAAGAACGTGTACATCCCGCCCAGCAGGCACATGACGAGCACCTCGAGGGAGAAGGTCCAGAACATCATGTCCGGGAAGACCGAGTTGTCGACCACGACGAAGAGCGTGCCCGCCACGCCCCCGAAGAACCCCGCGATCACGAGGGCCGCGAGCTGGTGCAGCCGGACGTCGACGCCGATCGCCGCCGACCGGACGGGGTTGTCCCGGATCCCCTGAAGCGTCTTCCCGAAGGGGGACGCGGCGATCCGGCGCATCGCCGCGAGGCATAGCACGGTCACGGCCAGGGTGAAATAATACGCGCCGCCCGTCGACCCGATCGCGTCGGGAAGCGGGATGCCGTGGATGCCGTCGTCACCCCCGGTGAAGGAGTACCAGCGGTAGACCGTCGCCCAGACGAGGGACCCCAGGGAGATCTGCAGCATCCCGAAATAGAGCTTCGAGAGGCGCACGCAGATGACCCCCATGACCGAGCTCAGGAGGGCGGCGGCCAGGGGGCCGACGACGAACCCGAGCGGGGCGGGCAGGGAGGTCCGGGTCAGCATCAGCGCCGTGCCGTAGGCGCCGATGCCGTAGAAGACGGCGTGGTGGAACTGGTAGATGCCGCCGTACCCGATGGCGAGGTTCAGGCTCGTGGCGAGCAGGCCGGTGAGCAGCACGATCGCGGCGACGTATGTGTAGAAACGCGGCAGTGCGTGCGGCAGTGCCACGAGGACGGCCAGCAGCAGGAGCAGCGCGGCGGGACGCCATTTCATCGCGCCGTCACCACGTCGAGCTCAGGAGGCCTTTCGGCCGGAAGACCAGGACGGCGACGACCGCGAGGTAGGGGAAGAGGATCCCGAACTGGGGCCAGACCAGGATTCCGAGGGACTGGGTGAGCCCGAAGATGAGCGAGCCCAGGAGCGCCCCCCAGATGTTGCCGAGCCCCCCCATGATGACGATCAGGAACGCCTCCATGATGAGGGAGTGGTCCATCCCGAGGGATATGTTCACCATCGGGGCGATGAGCGCGCCGCCTAGGCCCGCGAGGAAGCAGCCGAGCACGAAGGTGAAGGCGAACACCCACCCCACGTTGATCCCCACCGCGCTCACCATCTCGGAGTCGACCGCCGCCGCGCGTGCGATCTTCCCCATCCGCGTCCGGTTGATGACGAGCCAGAGGAAGATCGCGATGAACGGCCCGACCAGGAGGAGGAAGAGGTTGTAGTAGGGGATCGGCAGCCCGAAGACCTCCGCGGACCCCTGGAACGCCGCGGGGACGGTGATGGAGCGGTACTCCGACCCCCAGACGATCTTGACGAGGTCGCCGAGGATGAGCGCGAAGGAGAAGGTGAGGAGCAGGAGCATCAGGTGCTCCCGCTCGTAGAGGTAGGAGAAGAATCCCCGCTCCAGCGCGAGGCCGAGGGCCGCAACCGCGAGGGGGGCGACGATCAGGGCGGCCCAGAAGGCAGCCATCCCGCCGCCCAGGGCATGGATCACCGAGTACGCGACGAAGGCCCCGACCATGTAGAAGGAGCCGTGCGCGATGTTCGGGATCCGCAGGACCCCCAGGATGAGGCTCAGGCCGGCCGAGACGATGAACAGGATCGTCGTCCGGCTGAGCCCCACCAGGATCTGGGAGAGCATTCCCGCCCTACTTCGTCCGCGCCTTCCTGATTTCCTCGCACCCGGGCATGAAATCCTTCGGCGGGACCGACACGACGTCCCCCGCGACGAGGAACTCGTACTGCGGCGACTTCCTCGTCACGCCGAAGAACACCGGCAGGAGGAGCTGGTGGTCGCAGGCCCGCATTTCCAGCTTGCCGACGGGACTGTCGAGCGCCATCCCCTCCATCGCATCGACGAATTTCTCCCGGTCGACCTTCCCCGCCTTCTCGTACGCCTTCGCGATGAATTGCGCGGCCATGAACCCGTAGAGCGCGCCGCTCTTGGGGTACCGGTTGTACGCCTTCCGGAACTCCTCGACGAACGCCCGGTTCTCCTTCGTGTCCGGGTAGTAGAAGAGGTAGTTCGCCGTCCCGTAGACGCCTTCCGGGGCGCTCTGCCCCTGGGGCGCAAGCGTCGAGAGCTCGATCGCCGTGTGCTGGTAGAACGGAACCCGCTTGTTGAATCCGGTGGCCTGCGCCGCCTTCTGGAAATTCACCATGCCCCCGCCGCCCGTGGCGACGATCACGAAATCCGGCTTCGCCGCGAGGATCTGGGTGATGTAGGGATTGAAGTCGGTCTCGCCAACCTTCCACCACGACTGCCCGAGCAGCTGGACCTTCGGGTTCAGCGCCTTGAGGTGGTTGAAAACGCTGTCCGCGATCGCGTGGCCGTACTCGTAGTCGTCGCCGGCGATCCAGTACTTGACGTACGGCTTCTTCGAGAGCGCCTTCGCCGCGGCCCTGCCCGCCATCTCCGTGTTCTCGTTCATGCCGAAGACGTAGCGGTGGCCTTTCTCCCCGGTGATCTTGTCGCTCTTCGAGAAGGTCGCCAGGAAGGGGACCTTCTCCTTTTTGCAAAGGTCGGACACGGCGAGGGCGGTCGCGCTGTTGATCGTCCCCATGAGGATGTCGACGTTTTCCTTTAGGACCAGTTCCTTCGCCATGGTCAGCCCGATGTCCGGCTTGAACTTGTCGTCCCGGGTCAGGTACTCGATCTTCTTCCCGAGCACGCCGCCCTTCGCGTTGATCTTCTCCGTCGCCAGCTTGAACCCGTCGAGGACGTCGTTGGTGAAGGTCGTCGCGGGGCCCGT
>DASWBR010000036.1:0-12405 GCA_036390495.1 Candidatus Deferrimicrobiaceae bacterium
GCGAGGCCGAGGAACGCCGCCTTGATCGCCAGGGAGGCGACGACGTTCTGCCGGACCACGGACACCATCCTCCTTCCGGTGACGACGGCGGAAGGGATCTTCCGCAGGTCGCCGGCCAGGAGCGCCACGTCCGCCGTCTCCATCGCCGCCGGCGACCCCGCCGCGGCCATCGCGATCCCGACCGTCGCCAGCGCCAGCGCCGGCGCGTCGTTCACGCCGTCGCCGACCATCGCGACGGCCCCGTGCTCCGCCACCAGGCGCCGCACCGAAGCGAGCTTGTCCTCCGGGAGAAGCCCGTGGGACACGGCGAAGATCCCGGCACCCTCCGCCGCGGCCCTCGCCGCCGGCTCGCGGTCCCCCGTGAGGAGCGCGATGTGCCGCACCCCCAGCGACCGGAGGGCCCGGACCGTCTCCGCGGCCTCGGGGCGCAGCTCGTCCGAGAGGTCGATCGCCCCGGCGACGCCCAGCCGGGTCCCGACGAAGGCGACCGTGTCGACCCCCGCCGGCACGTCCTGCGCCGCCACCCCCTCCGCCGCGTGGCCCATGGTTTCGAACAGGCGGCGGTTTCCCACGTGGACACGGACACCGTCCACCTCGGCGGAAACCCCCAGCCCGTCGGCGGCCGCGAAGGTGCGCGCGAGGGAGCCTCTCGCCGCCGTCGCCACGCCGCGTCGCGTCGCTTCGTGGCGGATCGCCTCCGCGACCGGGTGCGCGGACCCCGCCTCCACCGCCGCGGCGAGGCGGAGCACCTCGTCCTCCGGGTACCCCGCCGCGGGGCGCACCCGGACGACCCGAAGCCGGCCGCGGGTGAGCGTCCCGGTCTTGTCGAACGCCACCGCCCGCACCTTCCCCATCGCCTCCAGGTACCGGGCTCCCTTCGCGAGGATCCCGTCGCGGGTCGCGCGCGTCAGGGCGGAGAGGGTGACCACGGGGGCGGCCAGCACGATCGCGCACGGGCAGGCGATCACGAGCACCACGAGGGCCCGGTACGCCCACTCCACGGCGTGTTCGCGGAAGAGGAGAGGCGGGACCGCGGCGACGAGGACGGCCGCCGCGAGGACCGCGGGGGTGTACGCGGCGGCGAACCGCTCCATGAAGGTCTGCACGGGGGCCTTCTCCCCCTGCGCCTCCTCGACGCGCCGCAGGATGCACGCCCAGGTGGAGTCGGACAGGGTGCGCGAGGCCGTAGCGATCAGGAGCCCGCGCCCGTTCACCGTCCCCGCGAAGAGGGCGTCCCCCTCCTTCTTCTCCACGGGGACGGACTCGCCGGTCAGGACGGCCTCGTTCAGGTCGGAGGCGCCGCGCCGCACCACCGCGTCCACGGGCACGCGCTCCCCGGGGCGGACGATGAGCGTGTCCCCCGGCCGCACGGATTCCGCCGGCACGATCCGCTCCTCGCCCGCGGCGCCCCCCACCCGCACGACGGCCCGTTCGGGGGAGCCGGCGAAGAGGTCGAGGGTGGCCCGTCGCGCGCGGTCGAGGCTCCGCGCCTCGAGGTGGTTCGCCAGGGCGAAGAGGGTGACGACCACCGCCGCCTCGGCCCACTCTCCCAGGAGGGCCGCGCCTCCGATGGAGATCGTCATCAGCGCGTTCATCCCGAGGGAACGGTTACGCGCTTCCCGCAACCCCCGGATCGCCACCGGAACCCCGCCGAGGAGGATCGCGGCGAGGAAAGGGAGGCGGCCCAGCGGCTCCCCGGGGAGGAACGTCCGCAGCGCCGCCCCGAGGAGCAGCGCCGCGCCGGACAGGAGGAAGGTCGTGCGGTGCGCCCGGTCCGGCTCGGGGACATTCGCCCCGTGGAGCGCCCCGTCCAAGGGGTGGCCCTCCAGTCCGATCCGCCGGAGCGCGTGGAGGAGCGGTTCCGCGTCGCCACGGTGCCGCACCACCACCTGCCGGGAGAAGAGGTGGAACTCGAGGGATTCCACGCCGGGCAGGCGCGAGAGGGCGGCGCGGATCTCCCGTTCCTCGTCGTGGCAATCCATCGCGGGGACGAAGATGCGGGTGACCGTGGCGTCGGGGGTGGTTCTCATGCGTGCGTCCCGCCCGGGGGGGGCGGCTACCGGGCCGGGGGCGATCCGGTCCTCTTCGCGACGAAGATGGCCTTCTCGTCCGCGTAGGAGACGACCCGACCCCCTTCCTCCCGGACCCGGAACACCTCCTTCGCGAGGGGGAAGGCCGACAGGAACATCGTCTCGATCTCCCACTGCACTTCCCGCGGCTGGCCGGTGCGGGCCACCCACTCCGGGAACGGGTGCGTCTTCCAGAGGGAACCGGTCTGCACGAGGGAGAGCCCGGCGCCCGCGAGGAACTCCAGCCACTCCTCGATGCGGTAGCTGCGGACGTGGGACGGGTCGCGGACCTTCTCGATCCCGTTCAGAAAGGCGTCCAGCGAGGGCTCCCCCGGGACGACGCTGTCGATGACGCCGATGCGCCCGCCAACTTTCGTGACGCGGGCCATCTCCGCCACCGCGGCCCGCACGTCGGGGAAATGGTGCGGAGCGATGCGGCACGTCACCCGGTCGAACGCGCCGTCCGCGAAGGGGAGCGCCTCGGCGTCCGCGGCGCAGAAGGCGACGTTTGCGGCCCCCCGGTCGGCGACGAGCTTGCGGGCCTCCGACAGCATCCTCGGGGTGAGGTCCGAGGCGACGACCCGGGTGTCGTGTCCGGACAGTGCGGCTGCGGTGTGGCCGCCGCCGGTCGCCACGTCGAGGACCCGCTGTCCCGCCGCGAGTTCCAGGCCGGAGAAGAGCAGGTCGAGATCCTCCACGTCGGCGTGGTCGGCGCTCTTCCGGTACTTCTCCGCCACGCGGCCGAACCGGGCCCGCGTGAACTCCTTCGGGGTCGTCGTCATCCGGGACCTCCTGCCCCATTTTCCGACGCGGCCACCTCGAATACAAGGCCGGGTACAATGTACGGGCGATGCCCGACGCCTCCCCTTCCCCCCTCTCCGGCCTCTTCGCGGGCCCGTTCCCCGCCCTGGAGGAGCGGCTGGTCTCGACCTTCTTCGCGCGCGCGGGGCGCGACCCGGGGAGGGAACACGTCCTCCTCGTCCCGTCGAACGAACTGCGGGAGCACCTCCTTTCGCGCGTCGCCGCCTCGGGGGACGGGGCCAGGGCCGGCGTTTCCGCAATGACCCTGTACGACTTCGCCCTCCGGCTGCTGTCGCACCGGGGGATCTTCCCGGCCGAGCTCCCCCCGGCGCGGATGGCGGCGGCAGTCCTCTCCGCGGCGCGCGAGGTGTACGCCGCCGGGCCGGGGGACTTCGCCGCCATCGCCGCAACGCCGGGCTTCGTCCCCGCCCTGTCCCGCACCCTTTCGGATCTCGAGGAGGGGTGGGTGGGGGACGCGGAGCTCGCCGCCGCGGAAAGCGCGGCAAGGGGTCGGGGAGATTCCCGGATGGCGGGAAGGTGGGGGGAGTGGAGGAGGCTCCGGGCCGCCGTGGCGCGGAAGGTCCGCGAGATGGGCGGGATGACGCGCCGCCGGATCTTCCAGGAGGCGGTGGCGGGGTTCGAGCAGCCGGGATACCCGTTCCGCGTCACCCTCTACGGGTTCTACGATTTCACCCGCCTGCAGTGGACCCTCGTGGACCGGCTCCTGTCGAGCGGCCTGCTGGACGAAGTGTACTTCCCGCTCATCCCCGGCCCGGACGGGGACCTCTCCCCGGCGTTCCTTTACGCGGCCCGCGCGTGGGACCGCATCAAGGCCGCCTTCGAGGGAAACGCGGAGTTCCTCGACGATTCGCCCTCCGGGGAGGTGTCCGCCGTGAGACGGCGGATCTTCTCCCCGGTGCCGCCGAAGGAAGCAGGGACAGTGCCGTTCCCGGTCCTCTCCGCACCCCACGCGGAAGGGGAGATGCGGATGGCCGCCCGGCGCGTGCGCCGGTGGCTCGACGAATCCCCCGGCGCCACGGTTTTCATCGTGTCCCGGAACGTCGCGCCGGAGGCGTTCGCGGACTGGGAGCGGGCCGCCGCGGAGTACGGCATCCGGACGGCCGGGCGCCTCGACGTCCCCCTCGCCTCCGTTCCCCCGGTGCGCCTCCTCCTCCGGATGATGGAGGCGGCACGGGACGAATTTCCCCGGCGGAGGGTGATCGACGTCCTCTCCTCGCCGTACCGCCGCCTCGCGGCGGACGGCGGCGGGATCCCCCCGCGTCCCGACCTGTGGGACCTCCTCTCGAAGGAGCTGCTGATCGTTTCCGGGTCCGACTGGGAGGCGCGGCTCTCGCGCCCGCCCCGGAAATGGCGCGGGGAAGACGGCGGGGAGGAGGATCGGGACGGGCGGCGGGAGCAGCTTTCCCTCCTCGCGGCGGAAGTGCGCGCGCTGCGGGAATCCCTGCGGCCCCTCGCGGAGGCGAAAGGGTACGCCGCCTTCGCCCGCGCGGTGCGCAAGCTGCTCGTCCGGGAATTCCGCGTGGTGGCGGACGATACCCCGGAGGGGGAGCGGGACCGGCGCGCGGTCGACGCGCTCCTCCCGATCCTCTCCGATCTGGAGGGGATCCCGGACCGCGAAGCGCCGTGGCCCGGCGTCCGGGAAGGGATGGAATGGTTCGCGTCACTCCTCTCCGCGCAGCGGCTGTTCGTCGGGGAGCGGGGCGGCATGCGGGTCCCCGGCGCGGTGGTCTTCGGGGACGCCATCGCGATGCGGGGGGTGACGGCGGACCGCGCGCTCGTCCTGTCGGTGAACGAGGACCGGGTGCCTGCGCAGCTCGAGGAGGATCCGCTTCTGCCCGACGCAGACCGGGATGATCTCAACCGGCTCGTTCGCCAGGCCGACCTCCCGGACGCCCTGTCGCTGCGGCGGCGGAACGCCGCCGAGGAGAAGCTCCTGTTCTCCCTCCCCGCCGCCTCCGTGCGGGAGGGGATGGCCTTCTCGCTGGCGCGCGCCGAGGCGGGGGGCGCCGCAAGGCGGCCTTCCCGCTACCTGCTCCACCTCCTCTCCCGGTTCGCCGGAGCGTCGGTGTTCTCCGAGGAGTGGGAGGCGGCCTGCGGCGCGGTGGCGGAGCGCCTTCCCCGCTCCCCGTTCGGGGCCCTCGAGGGAGAGGGGCCGTTCAGCCGGCGGGAGGCGGCGCTCGCCGCGTGGAAGGCGGGGGGCCAGCTGCCCGACGGTGCGGACATCCCGTGGCGGAAGGTCCGGGGCGTCCTGACGGCGTGGGCGGCGCGCTCCGCGGGGGAGGGGATCTTCCCGGGGCCCGGCGCCGGCTTCCGGCCCCCAGCGGGACACAGCGCTTCCTCCCTGGAGGAGCTCGCCCGCTGCCCGTACCGGTATTTCCTGTGCCGGCTCCTGTCCCTCGAGCCCCCGGAGGAGCCGGAGGAGGCGATGTACCTCGCCCCCCCCGACATGGGAGTGCTCGCCCACGACATCCTCCGGCGCCTGGGGAAGGATGCCGCGGAGGGGAAAGGTTGGGGGGACGTGTCGGCCGCGGCGCGCCGGGCCGTGGCCCGTTTCGCCCGGGAGAACCCGACGGGGCTGCCGGGCCTGTACCGGATCCAGTGCCGGGTAGTGGAGGCGGACGTCGCCCGCCTCGTCGAATGGGAGCGGAAGCGGGAGGCCGAGCGGCCGGGCTGGCGGGTTTCCGGCGTGGAATTGTCCTTCTCCCTCCCCGCCTCCCCGCACCTCCCCGCCCTCCGCGGGCGCGTGGATCGGCTCGACCGGGGACCGGCCGGGGAGGCGAGGGTGGTGGACTACAAGTACAGCGACCCGAAACGGGGCGGCGCCCCCGCGGAATGGATCCGGAACGGCCTTTCCCACCAGGTCCCGGTGTACTTCGCGTGGGCGGCGACCCTCTCTCCCCCGCCCCCGGCGCTCTCCGCCGCCTTCTGCTTCCTCCGTGGCGACTTCGGGATCGAGGAGGCGCCGTCGTGGGAGGAGATCCGCGTCGGGTGGGCCGACGCCGTGTCCGGCTGGCTCTCCCTCGAGGCCGCCGGCGTCTTCCCTCCCCTGCCGCACCACCGGTTCACCTTCGCCGGCCAGGCGGCGCCCCGGTACTGCGACGCGTGCCCCTGCAAGGACCATTGCCGGGTTTCCCCGGCGTACGACGGGTCGGAGTCCGATCCCCGCGCCGTCGCCGCGCGAACGGCGGCGGACCCGTTGCTGCGTCCCGTCGCCGCCCACCGGCCCGGGAGGGATTAGTGCGGGAACACCGGGAGAGGGCGGCGTCCGGTTTCGGGCGGAACCTCGCCGTCGACGCCTCCGCGGGGACGGGGAAGACCGCCACGCTGGTGGCCCGGGTCACCAACCTGTTCCTCGCCCGGCCGGACCTCCTGCCGGACCAGGTGCTCCTGCTGACCTTCACGGACAAGGCGGCGACGGAGATGAAGGCCCGCGTGGCGGAGGGGTGGGAGCTCCTCTTCGCGGCGACGCAGGAGTCGGACGACCCGGCGGAACTCTCCCGAAAGGCCGCTTCGTGGAACCCCCTCGTACGCGTCCCCGGGGACGTGTACCCCGACCCGGCGGCCCTGCGGCGGCGCGTGGAGGAGATGGTCGACGCCGTGGGCAGGCTCTCGGCGACCACGTTCCACTCCTTCTGCGCCCGCGTGCTCCGCGCCTTCCCCGCGGAAGCGGGAGTGGACCCGCTCTTCACGGTCCTCCCGGAGGGAGAGGCGGCCGACGCGTGGGACGCCGGGTTCCGGCAGTTCCTCAAGGGGGAGTTCGGAACGGATCGGGTCCGGCCGGAGTGGGAGGCGATCCTCTCCCGCATTCCCGACCCCGGCAGGGCGTGGGCGGTCATCCGCCGCCTGTGCCTGTTCCAGCGCGACCTCCTCCGGGGCCCCGCGCCGGATTTCGGCTCCCCGGCGGACTTCCTCGGTTTCCTTGGCCGGGAGCACGCCCCCGACGTGGAATATTTCCGGGCGTTCGTCGCCGGGATCGCGGCCCCGGGCGACGACCCTGCGGCGGCGGCGTTCCGGTCGGCCATCGGGGTCCTCGAGCCGGCGTGGGAGGCCGTCCTCCGCGGCGACCTCGACGCCGCGGTGGGGAACGCGGGGGAAGGGGTCGCGGCCTTCACCCTGGATCTGCGGAAGGCGATGAGCAAAAAGAAGTTCCCGCGTCCGGACGGGACCCGGAATCTCTCCGAAGTGCGGGACGGGCTGCTGCGGTTCTTCCGGCGCCTCGCGGAGGTTCCTTCCGGGGACGCCGCGGCGCGTTTCCTGGTCGCCCGGGCGGCGGACGCCCTCGCTTCCTTCGAGGCGGCGAAGGGAAGCGGCCTGGACTTCATGGACCTGCTGATCCGGGCGAGCGGCCTGCTCGCGGCGGACCCCCGGGTCGCCCGGCGCCTCGGGGACCGGTTCCGCTACATCTTCGTGGACGAGTTCCAGGACACCGATCCGCTTCAGGCGCAGGTCCTGCGCTCCCTGTCGGCCGACGGCGCCCCGGGCCGCCTCTTCGTCGTGGGGGACCCGAAGCAGTCGATCTACGGGTTCCGGCGCGCGGACATCCAGGTGTACCGGAAGTTCCGCGAGGAGATGGTGTCCGCGGGCGGCGAGGAGGTTCCGCTGGCCCGCAACTTCCGCAGCCGCCCCGACCTGCTCGGCACCCTGAACGGGCTGTTCGCCCGCGTGCTCGCGGGCGGCGAGGATTTCCAGCCCGCCTACGCGCCCGTCGTGGCGGAGCGGAACGACCCCGGCGAGGGGCACCCCGTCACGCTCTTCCGCCTCGACCGGGACGTGGACGAGGCGGAGTTCCTGTGCGCTCTCGTGCGCAGGGCCGCGGGAGCCGTGAAGGTCCGCGCGCGGGACGGTTCGGATCGTCCCGCGACGTTCCGGGACATCGCCGTCCTGTACCGGTCCGACGCGTCCGGCGAGGTGCTCTCCGGGTACCGCCGTGCCCTCTCGTCCGCCGGGATCCCCCACGTGGTCCCTTCCCGGAAAGGGTTTTTCCTCCGGCAGGAGATCCAGGACCTGCGGATGGTCCTCTCCGCCGTCGACGTGCCGGCGGACCGCTCCGCCCGCCACGCGGCCCTCAAGACCCTCTTCTTCGGCCTCTCGGACGAGGAGATCCTCCCGCTCTACGCGGAGGACCCCGCCGGCGTCCCGGGGCGCACGCGGGACGCCGTGGCGCTCCTCGACCATCTCTCCGCCCGGAGGGGACGGGCGTCCCTTCCCGACCTCCTCGCGGAGCTGTACCGGGAGACGGCGGTGGATTTCGTGGCGTTCCGGCTTCCCGGGGGGGAGCGGATCCTCCAGAACCTGTCGAAGGCCGCGGGGCTCGCGCGGGCGTTCGAGTGGGAAGGCGCCGGCTCCTTGAAGCTCTTCCTCGCGGAGATCCGCCGCAAGGCCGCTTCGGCCCGGGAGGAGGACGAGGTCCCCGACTTCGAGGAGGGCGAGGACGCCGTCCGCATCTCCACGATCCACGCAGCGAAGGGTCTCGAGTTCCCGGTGGTGATCCTCGGCGGCGTGTCCCGGGGGGGAAGGAAGGGGGTCGAAGGTCTGAGGGCGGACCGGGTCCACGGCCTCTCTGCGGTGATCTTCCCCGGTTTCCGCACCTTCTCGGCGTACCGGCAGGTGCCGGGCGCGGGGCGTCCCGTTTCGTTCGAGGAGTGGGAGAGGGAGAAAGCGCTGGCGGAAGAGCGGCGGCTCCTCTACGTCGCCGCGACCCGGGCCAGGGACAGGCTGTTCCTCATCGAGGGGGGGAAAGGCGCGGGTTCGGACCTCCTGGACGCGCTTCGGGGGGGGATCGCCGGAGCGCACTCCTCGGGGGCGGGAAGGTGCTCCTTCACGGGGCTGCCGGGGGAGCGGCTGCTCCTCGGGGAGCCGGCCGACGGGGGGCCGTTCGGCGGAGAGATCCTTGCCGTCCCGGTTTCCGGGCCGCTGCCGTCGGGTGCTCCGCCGTCCCCTTCCGGCAGCGCGATCCCGCAGATTCCCCCGGCGGTCGAGGCGCCCGCCCCTCCGGTGCTCCCGCAGCTGCCGGAACCCGTCACCCTCGCCGAGCTGTTCGACCGTTTCCGGGGGACCCGGTTCGGAGAAAAGGTCCACCGGGCGCTGGAAGCGTTCCCTCCCGTGGCCTCCCCCTGGCCGCCCCGCGGCGCGCGCCTCCCGGTCGAATGGGAAGAGGGGGAGGAACCCCGCTGGGACGGCATCGTGGCCGCGGTCCGGGGCTCGGATCTCTTCCGCAGGCTGGCCGGGTGCCGGCGGGTCGGAACGGAGCTTCCCCTGCTGCGGTTCCGCGGCGGCGTCTCCGAGGAGGCGCGGGCCGACCTCGTCGTCCTGGCGCCGGGACCTTCGCGAGAGCACTGGGTCGTGGACTACAAGACGGGGAAACGGGAGCGGGAGCTCGAGGGGAGATATTTCGCGCAGCTCCGGGAATACCGGGAGATCCTGTCGGAGGCGTGGGGAGTCCCCGTGCGGGGTTTCGTCTGGTACGTCGAGACCGGGGAGGCCCCGGAGGTATCCTAGGGGACATGGACACGTTCGCCCTCATCGCGGAGCGCCGCATCCTGGAGGCGATGGAGCGCGGGGAGTTCGACGACCTCCCCGGGAAGGGGAAGCCGCTGGACCTCGAGGACGACGATCCGATGGTGCCGGAGGAGCTTCGCATGGCGTACCGGATGTTGAAAAACGCCGGGATGCTCCCTCCCGAACTCGAGCTGCGGAAGGAGATCCTGCGGCTTTCGGACCTGCTGGACGCCGTCCGCGACGAGGGGGAGCGGCGCGCGCGCCGCCGGGAGCTCGACTACAAGCTGATGAAGCTCAACCTGATGCGCCAGCGCCCCGTTTTCCTCGAAGGGCTGCCGGAGTACAAGGAACGCGTGCTGCAGAAGCTCTCCCGCTGACGACGGGGAACCTCGCCCTGTGCGGGGTGACACCGCGGGGGGACTTTTCCGGGTCCGCGACGCCGTCCCCCCGGATGGCACGGTATGCCGGCGGCCGGTCCGGACGCGGTTCGACGAGGGTCAGCGGATCCGCTTCAGGTAGATGAGCTTGTCGTCGCCTTCGTCGTAGTAGTCGGGGAGCTGCGCGGCGAGGGTGCAGCCGGTCTTCTCGTAGAACAGGCGCTGGGTGCCGTAGCTCTCCTGCGACGACGTCTCGATGACGAGGAGCTTCCCCTCCCGCCGCCGGACCTCCCCCTCCACGAACGAGAGAATCGCGCGGCCGTACCCCTTCCCCATCCGGTCCGCCCGGGTGGCGATCCAGTACAGGTCGAAGGTCGCCTTCGTCATCGCGTTCTTCCCGAAGCAGGCGTAGGCGGCCACCGTGCCGTCCTCCTCCGCGAGGACGTACGGGTGGTAGTCGTCCTGCCCCGGATGCGTCAGGGCGACGTCGACCAGCTCCATCGCCACGTCCACCTCGTGCGGCTTGAAGGCGCCGGTGCCCGCCACGAGGGCGCGGATCGCCTCGCGGTCCCCCGCCTCGATGCGGCGGATCCGCGTCACCGCGGCCCCAGTGCCTGGCCCAGCCGCAGGATCTCGTGGACCAGGTCGGGGTAGGAGAGTCCCGCCGCGCGGGCGGCCCGCGCCAGGCCCGCGTCGGGGGAGATGTCGGGGTTGGGGTTCACCTCGAGGACCAGCAGCTCCCCCGCGTCGTTTTCCCGGAAGTCCACGCGGGCGTACCCCGCGAGCCGGAAGATCCGCGCGCACCGGAGGGTGATCTCCGTCAGGCGCGAAAGGAGATCCGGCTCGACCTCCGCCGGACAGACCGGGGCGATCTCCGCGTAGGACGGGTGGGTGGCGTCCCACTTCGACTCGTACGTGCACAGCTTCCAGCGCGGGTTCCGGTACACGAGTTCCGCGGGGGGCAGGGAGCGGTGGGGGTCCACGGCCGTGCCGTTCCCCAGCACGCCGACGTTGAACTCCCGGCCGCCCGCGTACTCCTCCACGAGGGAGTCCTGCCGGAAACCGTCCTTGAGCCACCGCACCTGCCGCCGGAGCCCCTCGAGGTCCCGCACGAAGCTGTCCTCGGTGATCCCCGCGGACCCGTCCTCGTTGGCGGGCTTCACCACCAGGGGGTACGCGAGCCCCGGCTCCTCCTCGGGCTCGGAGGCGAACAGCCGGAAGCGGGGCGTGGGGATCCCGTTGGCGATCAGCAGCTGCTTGGTGAGGGACTTGCTGTTGCAGATGCCCAGCGCGAGGGGGCCGTTGCCGGTGTACGGCATCCGCATCAGCTCCAGGAGCGCGCAGGCGTGCAGCTCCTTCTCGGGGGTCAGCTGGGGACACTCGCTCAGATTGAAGACGACGTCGGCCTCCCGGGCGCGCAGCGCCGCGACCAGATCCCCGATGTCCTTCGGGAACGCGAGGGGCGACGCGTCGTATCCCCCCGCGCACAGCGCCTCGGCCACCACCCTCGCGCTCACCGCGAGGTCCATGTCCTCGCGGAACTCCTCCCGGACGTCCCTGATCGCCTCGAAGACGGACGTGTAGAGGACCGCGATGCGCGACGCCGGGGCGGAGACCGCGTTCACGCGGCCGCCATCCCGAGGCGGGAGAGGGCGTTGGAGAGGATCTCGCGGATGAGGGAGAGGTAGGGGACGCCCGTCCGCTCCGCCATGATCGGCAGGTCGCCGTAGCCGGGGGAGAGCCCCGGAAGGGGATTGCACTCGATGAACTGCGGGGTGCCCGACGCGTCGAGGCGGAAATCGATGCGGGAGAAGTCCCGGCAGCCGAGCGCGCGGTACGCGCCGAGGGCGCACCGGCGGATCTCCTCGATCGTCGCGGCGGGGTGGGAGGGCGGCACCCGGTACGACACGCGGTTCTCCCAGTCCCGTTTCACCTCGAGCGAATAGACGAACTCGGACGGGGGGACCGTCTTCGGGGCGATCTCCATCATCCCGAGCACGCGCGGCGGGTCGTTCCCCAGGATTCCCACCGTGACCTCCGCCCCCGGCACGAACGCCTCCACCAGCGCCTCCTGCCGGTACGTGCCCGTGACGAACCGCACCATCTCCCGGGCCTGCCCGAGGCCCGTGGCGCGGGAGGAGATGCGCACTCCCTTGCTCGACCCCTCGAAGGCGGGCTTGACGATCACCGGGAACGGGAAGGGGAGGGCGGAGAGGTCGTCCGGGGAGCGGAAGACGCGGAACGGCGGGGTAGGGAGGCCTTCGGCCGCCACCAGTTTCTTGGCTACCGGCTTGTCGAGGGTGACGGCGAGGGTGAGCGGGTCGGATCCGACGTAGGGGATGCCGAGCATTTCCAGGACCGCCGGGACGTGCGCCTCGCGGCAGCGCCCCCCTTCCCCTTCCGCGATGTTGAAGACGATGTCGGGCCGGGCCTCCCGCACGGCGTCCACGAACGCGCCGCCGGCCGGGACGCGCCGCACCTCGTGGCCGAGGGAGGCGAGGGCGTCGCAGATGTGGCCCACCGTCGCCTCGGAGTCGTACTCCTCGAAGGCGTCCTCGGGCAGGTGGGGGTGCGGATCGGCCGGCTTTACGTTGTAGGCGAGGCCGACTCGCACCGGCGCTTTCTCCTGGCCATCCGCT
>DASWBR010000037.1:0-1716 GCA_036390495.1 Candidatus Deferrimicrobiaceae bacterium
TCGTTCATGATCTTGAACGCGAGCGCGGAGAACGGCTCGTCGTCGGTGGCCTTCCGGACCGCCTCGGAATTGTTCCGGGGGTTCAGCCCGACGACCGGCGGGATGTCCACGGGGGAGGGAAGGTAGTCCACCACCGCGTCGAGGAGCGGCTGGACCCCCTTGTTCCGGAAGGCGGTGCCGCAGACGACCGGGGTGATCCGGATGCCGATGGTGGCCAGCCGGATCGCCTCGACCAGCTCCGCCACCTCGATCTCCTCGCCCAGCAGGTATTTCTCCAGGAGCTTGTCGTTGACGTCCGCCACCGACTCGAGGAGCTTTTCCCTCGCGGTCGCCACCGCCTCCGCCATGCCGGGGGGAACCGGCTCCTCGTGGAACTTCGCCCCGAGGGTGTCCTCCTCCCAGACGAGCGCCTTCATGCGGACCAGGTCGACGACTCCCCGGAAGCTGTCCTCCTTCCCCAGCGGAAGCTGGATGGGCACGGGGTTCGCCGCGAGCCGCTCCTTCATCATCCGCACGACCCGTTCGAAGTCGGCCCCGGTGCGGTCCATCTTGTTCACCATGGCGATCCGGGGGACGCGGTACTTGTCGGCCTGCCGCCACACCGTCTCGGACTGGGGCTCGTCGCCTCCCACGGCGCAGAACACCGCGACCGCCCCGTCCAGGACGCGCAGGGACCGCTCGACCTCGATTGTGAAGTCCACGTGTCCCGGGGTGTCGATGATGTTGATCCGGTGGTTCCGCCAGAAGCAGGTCGTGGCGGCGGAGGTGATGGTGATCCCCCGCTCCTGCTCCTGCTCCATCCAGTCCATCGTGGCGGTGCCGTCGTGGACCTCCCCCATCTTGTGGGAGACGCCCGTGTAGTAGAGGACCCGTTCCGTGGTGGTGGTCTTCCCGGCGTCGATGTGCGCCATGATCCCGATGTTCCGGGTCTTGTCGAGAGGCGATACCCTGGCCACGGACGGTTCCTTCCCCGGCTCCTGCCGGCCTACCAGCGGTAGTGCGCGAAAGCCTTGTTGGCCTCCGCCATCTTGTGCGTGTCTTCCTTCTTCTTGATCGCCGTGCCGCGGTTGTTGTAGGCATCCAGGAGTTCCGCGGAGAGGCGGGCCTGCATCGTCTTCTCCCCCCGGTCCCTGGCGAAGCCCACCAGCCAGCGGATGGAGAGGGAGAGCCGGCGCTCCGGGCGGATCTCCACCGGGACCTGGTAGGTGGCGCCGCCGACCCGGCGGGACTTCACCTCGACCACCGGTTTGACGTTCTCGATGGCCTTCTTGAGGACCGCCACCGGGTCGTCCTTGGTCTTCTCCTTCAGGATGTCCATCGATCCGTAGACGATGTTCTCGGCGACCCGCGCCTTCCCCTGCAGCATGATGGCGTGGATCATCTTGGCGACGAGCACGTCGCCGTAGACGGGATCGGGCTGGACCGCCCTCTTGGAAATGAACCCTCTCCTGGGCATGCGCAAGAACCTCCCCGTCCGCCTTCCGCGGACTTCTTCCGTGACGACAAGAATCCGGTATCCGCCGCACGCATCGCGGGGCGGGCCGGAACCTCCGCTGTTTTACCCTTCCCGGCAGACCCGCCGGGGACCGGATGGAACTACCGTTCCGATAGTCGGGAAGCTATTTGGGTCGCTTGGTGCCGTACTTCGACCGCGACTTCCGTCTGTCCTGGACGCCGACGGAATCCAGCTTCCCGCGGATGATGTGGTAGCGAACG
>DASWBR010000038.1:0-3371 GCA_036390495.1 Candidatus Deferrimicrobiaceae bacterium
TCGGTGGGGGAGGTGATGGCGATCGGGCGGACCTTCAAGGAATCGCTGCAGAAGGCGATCCGATCCCTCGAGGAGGGCGTCTACGGATTCGAGGAGGTCCTGCCGCCTGCGGATGCGTCGAACCGGGCGGCCCGGCGGACGGCGATCGGGGACAAACTGCGCAGGCCGAACTCCCGGCGGCTCCTCTTCATCGGGGAGGCGTTCCGGGACGGGTGGACCGTGGCCGAGATCCGGGAACTGACGGGGATCGACCCGTGGTTCCTCGAGAACATCCGGCAGATCATCGACATGGAGGGGGAGATCCGGGCCCGGGCGGAATCGTTTCCCCCGTACGGGATGACGGGACATGATTGGGGGCCGTTCGTTCGCCGGATGAAGGAAAACGGATTTTCCGACCGGCGCCTGGCGAAGCTTCTGGGGACCGGGGAGGACGAGGTCCGGAAAGCCCGGTACGCCGCGGGCGTGAAGGCGGTCTTCAAGCGCGTCGACACGTGCGGCGCCGAGTTCGAGGCGCACACGCCGTACCTCTACTCGACGTACGAGAGCGAGAGCGAGGGGCGCCCGACGGACCGCAGGAAGGTGGTGATCCTCGGCGGCGGGCCGAACCGGATCGGACAGGGGATCGAGTTCGACTACTGCTGCGTCCACGGCGTCTTCGCCCTCCGCGAGGAGGGGTTCGAGACGATCATGGTGAACTGCAACCCCGAGACGGTCTCCACCGACTACGACACCTCCGACCGCCTGTATTTCGAGCCCCTCACCAAGGAGGACGTGCTCGCCATCATCGAGGACGAGAGGCCGGTGGGGGTGATCGTCCAGTTCGGAGGGCAGACGCCGCTGAAGCTCGCCGTTCCGCTCGAGAAGGAAGGGGTCCCGATCCTGGGGACTTCCCCCGACAGCATCGACCGGGCGGAGGACCGCGAGCGGTTCGCGGAGCTCCTGACGCGCCTCGGGCTGCGGCAACCCCCGAACGGAGTGGCCCGGTCCACGGAGGAGGCCGTGGGGATCGCCTCCCGCATCGGGTACCCGGTCCTCCTGCGGCCGTCGTACGTCCTCGGCGGACGTGCCATGGAGATCGTCCACGACGAGGAGGGGTTGCGGAAATACCTGACGGAGGCCGTCTCCGCCTCCGGGGAGCGGCCGGTTCTGGTGGACCGGTTCCTCGAGGACGCCATCGAGATCGACGTGGACGCCATCTCCGACGGGGAGACGGTGGTGATCGGCGGGATCATGGAGCACATCGAGGAGGCGGGCGTCCACTCCGGCGACTCCGCCTGCTCCCTGCCGCCGCACTCCATCGGCACCGAGACGACCGCGGAGATCGCCCGGCAGACCCGCGCGCTCGCGAAGGAACTCGCGGTAATCGGGCTGATGAACGTCCAGTTCGCCATCCAGAGAGGGGAGATCTACATCCTGGAAGTGAACCCGCGCGCGTCGCGGACGGTCCCCTTCGTCAGCAAGGCGATCGGGGTTCCCCTGGCGAAGCTCGCGGCCAAAGTCATGGCGGGCAGCAAACTCCGGGACCTGGGGTTCACGGGAGAGGTAGTGCCGGAGCACGTATGCGTAAAGGAGGCCGTCTTCCCCTTCATCAAGTTCCCGGGCGTGGACACCCTCCTGGGACCCGAGATGAAGTCCACCGGGGAGGTCATGGGGATCGACTCGCGGTTCGGCATCGCCTTTGCCAAGGCGCAGATCGCCGCGGGGATGAACCTGCCACTTTCGGGGAAAGTGTTCGTGAGCATCCGGGATGAGGACAAGGAAGGCGTGCTCCCCGCCGTCCGGATGCTGCACGAGCGCGGCTTCTCCGTCGTCGCCACGCGGGGAACGGCGGCGTACCTGACGGGGCGCGGGGTCCCGGCGACGCCTGTGCTGAAGGTCACCGAGGGGAGGCCACACGTTGCGGACCTCATCAAGAACGGCGAGATCGCCCTCGTGATCAACACCCCGCTCGGAGCCCAGTCCAAGGCCGACTCGTACTATATCCGGCGTGCTTCCCTCATGTACAACGTTCCGTATTTCACCACCCTCGCGGCCGCCCGCGCCGTTGCCCATGCGATCTCGGACCTGATCGCCGGCGGGCTCGACGTCCGGAGCCTCCAGGAGTACCACGGGACGGCCCGGAACATCCCGCCCGGAGCCCGGTGACCGCTCCGTACCCCATCCAGTACGTCAAGGGGGTGGGGCCTCGCCTCGCCGAACGGCTCGCCTCCCGCGGGATCCGCACCGCACAGGATGCCCTCTATTTCTTTCCGAAAGGATACGAGGATCGGAGGAGAGTGGTGCCGATACGGGATACCTCCCCGGGAATGACCGTACCGGTCCGGGGCAAGGTGCTCTCCGTACGGGGGAGCTTCCGGAGTCATCGGGCGGGCCGCGTGCTGGAGGTCGTGATCGGAGACGGTACGGGACGCCTCTGCGCGAAGTGGTTCCGGTTCCATCCTTCCCTGCAGGAGCGGTTCCGGGTGGGGGAGCCGGTGACGTTTTGCGGCACGGTCCGCTTCTTCCGGTTCTTCCCGGAGATGCACCACCCGGAGATCCTGTCCGTGGAGGAATCCGCGGATTTCGTCCACTTCGGCCGGCTCGTCCCCGTATACCCCGACGTGGAGGGGGTACCTGCCCGTCTCCTGAGGAAGATCCAGTGGGAGGTCGTGCGCCACCACGCGGACCAGGAGGCGGAATTCTTCCCGGAGTGGATCCTCGGGAGGGCCGGCGTCCCCCCGCTCCACGAGTCCCTCGCCGTAATCCATTTCCCCCGGGACGACGCCGACGCGGCGAAATTCCGCGATTTCTCGTCTCCGCAGCAGAGACGGCTCGTCTTCGGGGAGCTCTTCGCGCTTCAATGGGCGCTCGCGCGGCGACGCGCGGGGACGGAACGCGAGGCGGCGGTTTCCCTGCCGTGGGACCGGGAGATCGTGGCTGAGATCAAGCGGCGGCTCCCGTTCGAACTGACCGGGGCGCAGAGAAGGGTGGTGAACGAGATCCTCAAGGACCTGGGGAAGCCCCACCCGATGCACCGGCTGCTCCAGGGGGACGTGGGGAGCGGGAAAACGATCGTTGCGTGGATCGCCGCGATGGTGGCCTGCAGGCACGGCGTCCAAGCCGCCGTGATGGCCCCCACCGAGATCCTCGCGGAGCAGCATCACCGCCGGTTCGCATCGCTGTCGGCGGGCCTCCCGGTGCGGATCGACCTGCTCTCCGCGGCGCTGCCACCGAAGGAGCGGGAGTCGGCCCGGAAGAGGATCCGGAGCGGGGAGACCGACATCGCCATCGGGACGCACGCTCTGATCCAGGAGAGCGTGGAGTTCCGCAACCTCGCCCTCGGCGTGATCGACGAGCAGCACCGGTTCGGCGTCCTCCAGAGGGCGGCGCTG
>DASWBR010000039.1:0-3489 GCA_036390495.1 Candidatus Deferrimicrobiaceae bacterium
GAGTTTTCCCCGGGCCCACATCTGCGTGGTCACCGCCCGGGAACTGTCGGACCTGGTCGAGGCGAATCCTCACCTAGACGAGAAGGTGTACGTCCCCGGGAACCTTTTCCGGGGCGACCTCCGGGGGTTCCTCCGGTTCGCCCGGGAGGTGCGCGCCCTGCGCCCCGACGTCTTCGTCGACCTTCGTTCCAACGTGAAGTCGTTCCTCCTGCGGAACCTTTCCGGGGCCCGGACCGTGCTGGCGTACCGGAAGCAGCGGAAGGCGGGACCGGGGGAGCGCCGGCTCCACGCCGCGGAGAACCTCCTGCGAACCGTCTTCCCCCTGACCGGAATCGTGTCGGAACTGGAATACCCGATTTGGCTCCGGGAGGAGGACATCCTGTTCGCGGACGCTTACCTCGATTCGCGCGTGGACAGGGAGGGGGGGAACCGCCGGATCGTGGTGCTGAATCCCACCGTCGGGTGGGCGATCCCCTCCCGGTTGTGGCCGCCGGAATATTTCGCGCGCCTCGGGGGGAGGATCGGGAAGGAACTGCGGGCCGCGGTCGTCCTCACGGGCGGGCCTTCCGACCGGGAGTATTGCGGGACCATCGCGGAAGGGATGGACCCCCGGCCGGTCCTCGCGGCGGGGGAGCTGACCCTCGGGCAGGCGGCCGCCCTGATCCGAAGGGCGGATCTCCTCGTGTCGGGGGACACGGGCCCCCTGCACGTCGCGGCGGCGGTCGGGACACGGGTCATCGGCCTGTACGGATCCGTGAACACCGAGCGGTCGAGGCCCATCGGGAAAGGCCACGTCGTGCTGAAGAAGGAGATGTGGTGCCTCCCGTGCGAGGAGAAGGTGTGCCCCCTGGGCACGACCCAGTGCATGCGGGACATCACGCCGGAGGAGGTCTTCGCGGAGGTAAGGAAAGCGCTGTCGGAACCCCTTCCCCGGGCGGAGAGGACGGGCGGATGAACCCCGGTTCCCGCGTCGCATGGCTCGCGATGAAGGGATTTCTCTCCGCGGCCTCCCTGCTCCCCCTCCCGGTCCTTTCCGCCGTCTTTCGCGCGCTGGCCGCCGCCTGCCGCGTCCTCGGGGTCCGGCGTCGCGTCGTGCGGGAGAACCTGCGGGCCGCGTTCGGGAAGGAACTGACCGCGCCGGAACTGGCGAAGATCGAACGGGGGTGCTACGCCGAATACGGCCGGATCGCATCGGAGATCGTCGCCTCGGACCGGCTGCTCCGCCGGCAGGAGGGGCATTTCACTGCGGTCGGCCTGCCCGTCCTCGAGGAGGCCGCCCGCAGCGGGAACGGGCTCCTGATCCTCACCGGCCACATCGGAAATTTCGTGGTCATCGGCCACTTTTTCCGCTCCCTGGGATTCCCGATGACGTTTGTCGCCAAGCGGGTCGCCAACGAGTACGTGAACCGGGAAATCGAGAAGGTGTACGGCCGCCACGGCAGCACGATCATCTCCGTGCGGGGATTCAAGAACGACCCGCAGGGAGGGATCCGCCTCTTCCGCAGCCTGAAGCGGGGGGACATCGTGGTCGTCCTGGTCGACCAGGACGCGGGCCCGCACGGGTACATGAGCTCCTTCCTCGGCATTCCGACCTCGCTGCCCTCCGGCCCCGTCCGCTTCGCCTGTCGCGCCGGCACACCGGTGACGACCGGCTTCGCGACCCGGGAAGGCGGGCGGCTGCGGGTCGAGATCCAGCCGCTCATCGACTACTCCTCGGCCGGATCGCCCGGGGAGGCGGAACGGACCATCCTCGACGAGTATTCCCGGCGGCTGGAGGCGAAGGTACGCCGCGCGCCGGAGCAGTATTTCTGGTTCCACAAGAAGTGGAAATCGGTGCCGGAAATCCGGGCCCGGTACGAGGGACGCGGGTGAACATCCTCGTCCTGCGATACCGGTTCATCGGGGACACGATCCTCACCGTCCCCTTCCTGCGGAACCTGCGGAGAGCGCATCCCGGCGCACGGATCGACCTGATGGTCGCCCCCTACTCCTCCGACGTGCTCCGGGGGATCCCCTACGTCGATGAATTCATCGTCTACGATCCGCCGACGATCCACGCGGACAGCGGCGGCCGGCACCGCACGTTCCTCTCGAAGATCCGGTTCGTCGCGGACCTGAGATCGCGCCGCTACGACAAGGCGTACGTGCTGAAGCGGTCGTTCTCCAGCGCCGCGATCGCGTTCCTCTCCGGCGCCAGGGAGCGGATCGGCTTCGATACCGAAAGGAGGGGATTCCTCCTCACGAAACGGGTCCCGTACCGGCAAGACCAGCACGAGGTCCGGAACTTCCTCGACGTCCTGAAGGCCGACGGGGTGGCGACCCCCGATGACCACCTGGAGGCGTGGATCTCCCCGGAAGAGGGCGCGGCCGCGGAAGCGTTCCTCGCAGAGAGGGGCGTGGCGGCCGGGGAGCGGGTCGTGGCCATCCACCCGTTCTCCGCGAACCAGATCCGGGCGTGGCACGAGGACGGTTTCGTCGCGGTGGCGAACGCCCTCCAGGAGCGGCTAGGGGTGCGGATCCTGCTCCTCGGTGGGAGACGGGACCGGGAAATGGCCGCCGGAATCGCGGAGAAGGTCCGGCCCGCCCCCGTCTCGGCGGTCGGCGGCACCGACCTCCGGCAGTCGATGGCCCTCCTGTCGAAGTGCGCCCTGCTGATCTGCAACGACAGCGGGATCATGCACCTGGCCGCCGCGCTCGACCTCCCGCTGATCGCCCTGTTCGGCCCCCAGTCCCCGGTGAAGTTCGGCCCGTGGGGAAAGCGGTGCCGGGTTCTCTACAAGCGGTTCCCGTGCAGCCCATGCCGGCAGAGGTTCTTCGAGGAGTGCGACCCGTCCCCGAGGGGAAAGCCGATGTGCATGGAGACGATCGCGGTCGACGAGGTGATCGGGGAAGCGCAGGCCGCGCTGGAGGGTACCGCTCCCTCCTAGGCGCCGGCGGCGACCAGCCGCGCCATCTCCTCCGCCACCTCGCGGGCCGGGATGCTGGCGCGGCACTCCGCGTCCCGCCCGCAATCTTTCCGGAGGCACGCCGTGCACGGCAGGGGGGCCTGCAGGAACCGGTGGCGCGGGCCCCGGGGGGCGTTCCGGCTCCCGTCGGTGGCGCGGAAGACGGAGACGGTCCTCGCCCCGACCGCCGCCGCGATGTGCAGGGGGCCCGTGTCGGGCGCGATCAGGTAACCGCACTCCCTGAAGACGGCGGCCAGTTCCTTCAGCGTCAGGCGGGGAAGCAGGGCCACGGCGCCTCCCGCCCCTTCCTGGATCTCCTCCGCTTCGCGGCGCTCCCCGTCGGTGCCCCAGGAGAGCAGGACGCCCGCCGCCGGAAGCCGATTCCGCAAATGGCGAACCGCTTCCGCCCAGAAGGACGGCTCCATCCTCTTCGTCCGCCAGGTCGACCCGGAGTGCAGCGCCAGCAACGGCGACGCGCCGGGGATCGCCTCCCTCGCGATGCGGGCCGCCACGACGCGCTCGGCCTCCCCGGTGACGATCTCCC
>DASWBR010000040.1:0-7189 GCA_036390495.1 Candidatus Deferrimicrobiaceae bacterium
TCGGCGGGGACGCTTCCCGCGGGGCTGAGCCTTTCCACGGCGGGTGTCCTGAGCGGCACGCCGACCGCGGCGGGCACGTACAACTTCACGGTGCAGGTGACGGGCGGCACCACGGCGACGAAGGCGTTCGCCGTGACGATCGCGACTTCCGCTCCGACACTGACGGGCCTGTCGATCGCCGGCCCCTCGTCGGTGAACGAGAGCAGCAGCGGGACGTACGCGGCGACGGCAACCTGGAGCGACAACTCCACGACCACCGTTACCCCGACCTGGGGAGTCGGCCCGACGCTTTATGCCTCGATCACCGCCTCCGGCGTGCTGAACACATTGGCGGTGCCATCGAACCAGTTCGTTACGGTTAGCGCGAGCTACACTTCCGGCGGCGTGAACCGGTCGGCAACGCAGTCGGTGACGATCGTCAACGTGCCGCCGGCGTTGACGGGCCTGTCGATCGCCGGCCCCTCGTCTGTGAACGAGAGCAGCAGCGGGACGTACGCGGCGACGGCGACGTGGAGCGACAACTCCACAACCACCGTCACTCCGACCTGGAGCGTCTCCCCGTCTACGTACGCCTCCCTCAGTTCTTCCGGCGTGCTGACGACGCTGGCGGTGCCGTCGAACCAGTCGGCGACGGTGACGGCGAGCTACACATCGGGTGGCGTGACCCGGACGGCGACGCAGGCGGTGACGATCGTCAACGTCCCGCCTGTCCCGGCGGCGCCCACGAACATGAACCTGAGCGGGCCGGTGCAGACCACTCCCGTGGCACTGTTCCGGCTCGGCTGGGATCCGGTGACGATGTACACCGACGGCACCCCGATCGGGACGGTGAGCGTCACCTACAATGCGTACTGGACCACGGATGAAACCCTGTCGGTCGGCACCTTGCGCAACCTGGCGACTTCCATCCCCGGGACGTCTGTTACCTTTGACCCGATCGCCGCCGGGATGGTGCAAAACCAGCGGGTGTACTTCACCTCGAGGACCGTCCTGGCAACCGGGGAGCAATCCTCCCTATCCGAAGGCCTGACCTGGGTGGCGATCAACGAAGGCCCGGTAGCCCCCTCGAATCCCGCAATCATGAAAAGGTAGGGGGGTGGGCACCGCCAGCGGGTTACAATAACGACACAAAAATTTCGTTAATGAAATTTCTCGGGCATTCTTCCCCCGCCCCAAAGATTTCACAAAACGTATTCTCCTGTTTTTCTAAATAGTTACCCAGAGTCCTCATTTCTTTTCATGCGGCACGTTTCTTGTTACATAACAAAAAATTACATTTGCATTAATTGGGAGATGGTGGATTCCGGATGACGTGTACCCGGCATCGTGCACTTGTGGGTCTGTCCTTCCTCCTGTCTCTGGGTATCGTTTCCACCGGGTGCGGCGGCGGCCAAGGGTCCGCGCCGGCCCAGTCCCAGACGGTCCCTCCGTCGGCCCCGCTTTCCGTCCTGACCTGGAACCCTCCGGCGAACTATGCGGACAACGCGGCGCTGGATCCCTTCCGTGACCTCGACCATTACGAGGTCTATGTGCGCGGGGACGGGAATTTCACGGAAACGGACCTTCCGGTGGCCGTCATCGCGGCCGTGAAAGATGCGCCTTCGACCACCGGCCTTCCCGCGAACAGGGTGCTGGAAAGCGAATTCCTTCTCGACAACATCCGGCCGTTCATCGTCGCCGGAAACCGGCATTACGTATCCCTGAAGGCCGTCGGAACCGACGGACAGAAGTCGGGATTCATGTCTCCCGTGGCGTGGGACACAATCTGAGTGAGGCAAGGCCGGAAACGGCCGCGATCGGAATTCCTCCTTCCGGTTTCCCCCGGCTTCCTCTAAGATGTTTTTCATGAAGAGATGCCTGGCGGTCCTGGGTGCTTTTGTCTTTGTGTTTCTGATCGTTCCCGGCGGATGCTGGGCGGAGACGCGCACCATTTCCTGGACCGCGGTGACGACCTACACCGACGGCACCCCGATCGAGCCCACCCGGACCATCACGTACGATATTTTCTGGACCACCGACGCCGGTCTGAGCCCTGCCACGCTTCGTGCAATCGCTTCGTCGGTCTCCCAGACCTCGGCAACGTTCGATCCGGATGTCCAGGGAATGCCGCGCGGCCAGACGATCTATTTCACCGGGGACGCGGTTCTCGATACCGGGGAGAAGTCCGCGATGGCCTCCCCGTATTCCTGGGTCGTGCCGACCGTCACACCTCCTCCCGCCCCGACCCTGGCCAGCCTGTCGATCTCCGGCCCCGCGTCGGTGAACGAGAACAGCGGGGGGACGTTCACCGCAACAGCGACCTGGAGCGACAACTCGCAATCCGTCGTGTCCCCGACGTGGAGCGTCTCCCCGGCGACGTACGCCTCGATCAGCTCCGCAGGCGTCCTGTCGACGCTTACGGTGACGTCGAACCAGGCGGTGGCGGTGGCCGCGAGTTACCCCTCCGGCGGTGTGACGCGGACGGCCACGCGGGCGGTGACCATCGTGGACGTTCCTGCGGGAACGTTGAACCCGCCGCAAAACGTCGCGGTGACGGGGCCGGTGGCGACCTCGCCAACCCGGATCTTCCGCCTGGGCTGGGACCCGGTGGCGTCGTATGCCGACGGGACGCCCATACCGGCGGGCAGCGCGCGGTACACGGCGTACTGGACCACCGATTCCTCCCTTTCCCCGGGGACGCTGAGGCCCCTCGCTTCTTCCATCGCGGGGACTTCCGTGGATTTCGACCCCGCGGCGGCGGGGATGGTCACCGACCAGAGGGTCTATTTCACGGCGATCGTAACGACCACCGCAGGAGAGCAATCCCCGCTGGCCCCTGGCATAACCTGGGTGGTGCTGAACCCCGGACCGGCCGCGCCCACGGGCGGGACCATCATCCGGAGATAGCCGAGGTATTTCCACCATTACGATTCGGGGGGTTCCGATGCGGAAAACGGTATGGTTCGCGGCACTGCTTCTGCTTGCGTGCGGAGTCGCCTTCGGCGCCGAAACCGCCCCCAAAGGAGGCAGGCCCGTGGTCCAATTCGAAACGAGCATGGGAGTCATCAAGGTCGAGCTCTACCCCGACAAGGCGCCGATCACGGTCAAGAATTTCCTGGCGTACGTCCGGGACGGGCACTACGACGGGACGGTCTTCCACCGGGTGATCCGGGACTTCATGATCCAGGGGGGCGGGTTCACGAAGGACATGAAGGAAAAGGGGACGAAATACCCGCCGATCAAGAACGAGGCGGACAACGGCCTGAAAAACGACCGCGGGGCGGTCTCGATGGCGAGGACTTCGGTGGTGGACTCCGCCACCGCCCAGTTCTTCATCAACACGGTGAACAACGACTTCCTCAACCACCGGTCGAAGACCCCCCAGGGGTACGGTTACGCCGTCTTTGGGAAGGTGATCGAGGGGATGGACGTGGTGGACAAGGTCCGGGCCGTCCCGACAGGCTCCTCGGGGATGCACCAGGACGTCCCGAAGCAGCCCGTCGTCATCCTCAAGGCCACGGTCCTGGAGGGGTAAACCCGGATCTCCGGCGCCCGGGGAGGGCGCCGGGGACGGTTTCCCTCAAGGAACGTGGAGATACCAGTCCTCTTCCTTCTGCGCCGAGACCGCTGGCGGCCCGGGCTTGACCAGCATCACCGGGCGGCGCGCGGCGTGGAGGACGCTCTCCGCGACGCTCCCCATCACCAGGCGGGACAGACCGCTGCGCCCATGGGTGCTCATCACGATCACGTCGACCTCCTCGCGGTCGGCGACGTGGAGAATGGCGTCGGCCGGCGGCCGTTCCTCGACCATCGCCCGGACCCTGAATCCGTCCGCCCGGAGCGAGGCGGCCATCTTCTCCAGGTATTCGGCGGCCTCCCGCGCCGCTTCCTCGACCACCTTGCCCCCGGCGATCAGCACGGCCTCGGGGACGATGGGCATCGGGATGTAGACGGCCTGCAGGAGGAGGATCTCGGCGCCCGTTCCCCGGGCGACCTCTTCCGCGTGACGGACGGCCCGCTCCGCGAGTTCGGAACCGTCCAGCGGGACAAGGATCTTCTCGTACATGGCGGGATCCCCCTTTCCGGAATGCCGGAATCCGGGTTGACGGGACGACGCCGATCTCTGCATACAGTATACACTTTGGCATGCTGAGAGACCAGATCGTCCAGGCGGCGTTCCGGGATGCGGGGCTGCGGCTGGACCGGTTCCTGCGGGACCGGTTCCCGGGGGTCCCCGCCCGGAGCGTCCGGTTCGCCCTCGACGCGGGCGCGGTCCGGGTGGACGGCGCGATCTCCCCGAAAGGAAGGGTACTCCGGGGAGGCGAGACGGTCTCCGTTGCCGCGCTGGCGGAAAAACAGGACTGGCTCCCGGTTCCCGGCGGACTCCCCGGCGCCGGCATCGCGTACGAGGACGGCCAGGTCATCGTCCTCTGCAAGCCCCACGACGCCCACACCGAGCCGCAGCGTCCCAACGAGGCGCAAACCCTTGCGGGCCACCTCCTGCAGCTGCATCCGGCCGTCGCGGACATTTCCCCCGTTCCGGGACTGACCCTGCTCACCCGCCTGGATTACGCCACCAGCGGGGCCGTTCCCGCGGCCCTGACGGAGGAGTCGTTCCGTTTCCTGCGGCACGAACGGGAAATGGGGAAGATCCGGAAGACGTATCTCTGCCTCGTCGAAGGGGAGATCCGTTCGCCGTCGACGATCGCCTACGTCATCGATGCGGAAGGAGGGGAGACCGTCCGGGTCCGCACGGAGAGGGTGGATCCGGATCCGCGGCGGTGGACCGTCCTGGAACCGGTGCGGAGTGCGGGCGGCCGCACCCTTGCGAGGGCGACGATCGCCCGGGGAAAGCGCCACCAGATCCGCGCCCACCTGGCGGCGGCGGGCCACCCGATCGTGGGAGACCGGAAATATTCCGCCGTCCCGCCCGATGGTCCGGGGAAGGGTCGCCTGATGCTTCACGCGGAGGAGGTGGAATTCCGGCATCCCGCCACGGGGGAGCCGGTGACCGTGCGGTGCCCTGCGCCGCCGGAGTTTCCGGTCAGTTGACGCCGGGGCTGGGGGAGAGTCCGGCCTCGATCTCCCGGAGGCGCTCCCGGTCTCCGGGAAGCTCCGCGGAATATTTCCTGTAGAGCTCGAGATCCTCTGGGGAGACGAAACGGTTTCCGAGCGGACGGAGGATGGCCGACCGCTTGGCGTCGACCTGCTCGATGAACTGCTCCTTCGCCGCGATCTTCACACGCAACTGTTCCGCCTGGGCCTCCGGGGTATCCCGGGGAGAAGGGGAGCCGTCGGCCCCGCTCCCCTCCGCGGCGGACGGCGGTGCCCCCGTGACGTCCGACGGGTAGGATGAACCGCCGATGTTGGACAGCCCGGGTTTCCCGGAGGGCGGGGGCGTCCTGAGGATGTCCTGGACCTGCCCCCGGTATTTTTCCGGGACCGAGGAGAGATCGTCCGTGAAGTGGAGGCCGCCCGACTCGTCCTGCCACCGGTAGATGTCCGCGGAGGAAGGCGCCGGCAAGGTGAAGAGGATGACGGCTATCCACGTGAGAGAAAGGAGATTTCGGGGGGGGAAAGGCTCCGGTCGGGTCATGGATCCGATGGTACTACAACGCTCCCGGCAGGGGCAACGGGTTGCGCCGACTCTGCCGGCGCCATGTATGCGGAATCATGCGCAAATATTTGTATTGCATGGGATATTGCAAACATGTATATTTCCCAAACAATGGTTTGAAAATCCCCCACTATTCGTTTTAATATATTGGCCTTTTTCCGGGTACGAGCCGAGCCATATTTCAGGGAGCCCTTATGCCGCTGCTTCGGATTGACGACATCCACCTCTCCTTCGGCGGGGTGAAGGCGATCAACGGGGTATCGATCAACGTGGAGAAGGGGAAGATCCACGCGATCATCGGCCCCAACGGCGCCGGCAAGACCTCCGTCTTCAACTGCATCTCCAGCGTGTACAGACCGCAGCGGGGGGCGGTCTACTTCGAGGACGTGAAGGTCACGGGGATGAAGCCGGACCAGGTGACCCACCTCGGGATCGCCCGCACGTTCCAGAACATCGCGCTCTTCCACCACATGACGGTCCTCGACAACCTGATGCTGGGGCGCCACCAGTTCCTGAAACGCGGCATCCTCGCCGGAGGCATCTTCCTGGGGCCCGCGCGGGCGGAGGAGATCGAGAACCGGAAGGCGGTGGAGGACATCATCGACTTCCTCGAGATCGAGAACATCCGGAAGAAGCCGGTGGGGACCCTGGCGTACGGCCTGCGCAAGCGCGTGGAGCTGGCCCGGGCGCTGGCGCTCAAGCCGAAGCTTCTGCTGCTGGACGAGCCGATGGCGGGGATGAACCTCGAGGAGAAGGAGGACATGGCCCGCTTCGTCCTCGACATCAACGAGGAGTGGGGCGTGACGATTTTGCTGATCGAGCACGACCTGGGCGTGGTGATGGACATCAGCCACCGGGTGAGCGTGCTCGACTTCGGCGTGAAGATCTCGGAAGGTTCCCCGCAGGAGGTCGCACACGACCCGCACGTCATCAAGGCGTACATCGGCGAGGAAGACGATTTCCTGCGGGAAATGGAGGCGCGCTGACGCGGATGAAGGAGATCCTCAAGACCCACGACACGTTCCCCAAGCTCCTCGCCCGCAACGCGCAGCTCTTCGGCGACCGCAAGGTGGCCATGCGGGAGAAGGAGTTCGGCATCTGGCAGCAGTTCTCGTGGAAGGAGTACCACGAGCACGTGAAATATTTCTCCCTGGGGATGGTCTCCCTGGGGCTCTCCCCCGGCGACAAGGTGGCGATCATCGGCGACAACCGCCCCGAGTGGGTGTGGGCCGAGGTGGCGGCCCAGGCGGCGTGCGCCGTCCCCCTCGGGCTGTACCAGGACTCGTCGCTCAAGGAGGTGGCGTACATCATCGACCACTCCGACGCCACGTTCGTGGTCGCGGAGGACCAGGAGCAGGTCGACAAGATCCTCGACATGAAGGAGCAGCTCCCGAAGGTCCGCTACATCGTCTACAGCGACCCCCGGGGGATGCGCGGGTACAAGGAGCCGTTCCTCCTCGACTTCCAGGAGGTGGAGAACTTCGGGCGGGAGCTCGAGCAGCGGGACCCCGGCCTGTACGAAAAGAGCGTGGCGCGGACGAAGTACGAGGATCTCGCGCTCATCTGCTACACCTCCGGCACGACGGGGTTCCC
>DASWBR010000041.1:0-4384 GCA_036390495.1 Candidatus Deferrimicrobiaceae bacterium
GCGGAACTCCCTCGAGAGGTCCGTCATCGCGCCGAAGTCGTCGACGTGTTTCCGGTAGATCCACCGGAAAATCTGGCGGGCGCGGAATCGCTCCTTCCCCCACCCGGCGAAGAAATCCTCCAGTTCGGGGAGCGTCATCCCTTTCAGGTCGGTGCGATCCCTCTGGACGCTCGTCATCGTTTCACATTACCACGTGGCGGGAGCACTCCTCTCTCCTGGTACCCGGACTCCGGGCTCGTGCCCCCCCGGTATTTCCCATCGGGGGTACCCCGCCGGTGCGGAGCCCGTGGCCGGGCAGGGGGCGGTCCTGCCTGCGGACGAAAAAAAAGCCCCGGGGGCGGGTGCCCCCGGGGCGGGAACCGGCATGATGTAGCGATTTAGCTCACAATGTCTAAATCGCTGAAAAAATATCGTATTTCTGTCGCAGCGGTTTCGGGGGCATCGGAGCCGTGGACGATGTTCTGCTCCACGTTGTCCGCGAGGTCGGCCCGGATCGTCCCCTTGTCGGCCTTTTTCGGGTCGGTCGCCCCCATGAGCGCGCGGTTGCGGGCAATGACGTTTTCCCCCTCCAGGACCATCACCACGATGGGACCGGAGGACATGAAGTCCGTGAGGGACCCGAAGAACGGCCGTTCCCGGTGGACCGCGTAGAACCCCTCGGCCTCCTTTTTCGTGAGGTGCAGCATCCGCATCGCGGCGATGCGGATGCCGGCTCCCTCGAACCGGCGGATCACTTCCCCGACGACGCCCTTCCGGACCCCGTCGGGCTTGACGATCGAAAGCGTGCGCTGCCGCCCCGCGTGGTGCATCAGTTTATCTTCGCCTTGGCGAGCTCGTACCCGGCCATCAGCGCCTTCTTGTTCAGCTCTTCCGTTCCCTTCGGCACCCGGGAGAGGACCGCCTTCTCCACCGCCCCGATGCTCACCTGCCCCGTGAGGGCGGCGATGGCGCCGATTGCCACGATGTTCGCCACGAACGCCTTCCCGATCTCCTCGGACGCGGTCCGGATGATGGGAAGCCGGACCACCTTGAAGACCCCCTTGGGGATCTCCTTCACGAAGTCCTCGTCCACCAGGAGGGTCCCCGTGGGCTTGATGTCCTTGTAATATTTCGAGCACGCCTCCTGCGTCAGGGCGAGCATCAGGTCGATCGCGGTCGCCTTCGGGAAGTCGATCGTCTGGTCGGAGATGATGACCTCTGACTTGGATGCGCCGCCGCGGGCCTCCGGGCCGTACGATTGGCTCTGGACGGCGGTCTTCTTGTCGTAGATGGTCGCCGCCTCCGCGAAGATGACGCCCGCCAGGATCAGGCCTTGGCCGCCGGAGCCGGAGAACCGGATCTCGTATCGTCCGCTCATGGGAATCAGGCCCTCCCCTCTTTCTGCTTCTTCACGCGGTCGGCCATGCCGTAGTAGGTCTCGCAATACTCCGGTATCCCCTCCTTGCGGTAGAGGACGCCCATGGGGAACTTCCCGGCGGTCTTCTCGGGGGGGAGCTTGTCGAACGCCGCCACGGGGATGAAGGTGTCCTTCATCCAGAGGAGCATGTCCGTGGGGCTCTTGAACTTGTTCCGCCGGCCGTGCGTGGTCGGGCACGCGTTGATGATCTCCAGCACCCCCAACCCCTTGTGCTGCATCACGTCGGTGATCAGCCGGTCGAGCCCTGCCGCGTGGTACGCGGTGCCCCGGGCCACGAGGGTCGCGCCCGCCCCCTTCGCCAGTTCGGGGATGTTGAAGGAGGGGTCCACGTTGCCGTACGGCATCGTGGTGGCCAGGTGGCCGGAGGGCGTCGTCGGGGAGTACTGGCCGCCCGTCATGCCGTAGATGAAGTTGTTGAAGACGAGCACCTTGATGTCGATGTTCCGCCGGCAGGCGTGGATGAAGTGGTTCCCCCCGATCGCCGTGGCGTCGCCGTCGCCGCTGACCACCATGACGTGCTTGTCGGGCTTCGCCATCTTCAGACCCGTGGCGAATGCGAGCGCGCGGCCGTGGGTGGTGTGGAGGGTGTTGAAGTCGACGTAGCCGGGGAGGCGGGAGGCGCAGCCGATCCCGGACACCATGGCGATGTCGTTCCGGTCCAGCTTCATGGCGTCGATGACCCGCAGGATCGATTTGAAGACGATGCCGTAGGTGCACCCCGGGCACCAGATGTGGGGCAGCTTCCCGCCCCGGATGTACTGATCGTAGTTGAACGCCATCTACTTGACCTCCTTTACCTTGGCCAGGATCTGCGCCGGCGTGATGGGGTCCCCGTCCACGCGGTAGAGTCCCTCGATCCGGCACCGACCCTTCGCGCACCGGTCCACCTCGAAGATGATCTGCCCCAGGGAGAGTTCCGGGACCACGATCCCCTTGACGCGCTTGGACAGCGCTGCCACCTCGTCCTCCGGGAAGGGCCAGATCGTCAGCGGCCGGAACAGCCCGGCCTTGATCCCCTCCGCGCGGGCCTGCTCGACCGCCGTCTTGGCGGACCGTCCGGAGACGCCGTATGCGAAGACAGCCACCTCGGCGTCTTCGAGCAGGTACTCCTCGTACTTGATGATGTCCGCGCGGTTCTGCTCCACCTTGCGGATGAGCCGCAGCTCGTCCGTGTGGATCCGCGGGGAGGCGTTCACCGGGAATCCGTCGGTGCCGTGGTTGAGCCCCGTGACGTGGTACCGGTACCCCTCGAAGAAGTTCGCCATCGCCGGGACGTCTCCCTTGCTGTCGTCGTACGGGAGGTAATCGGCGGGCGCGCAGGTCGGCTTCGTCCGGTTCACCACCGGCAGGACCCCCGGGTCGGGGATCTCGATCCGTTCCCGCATGTGCCCCACGATCTCGTCGAACGCGATGATCACGGGGGTGCGGTACTTCTCCGACAGGTTGAAGGCCCGCACCGTCTCGTTGAAGATCTCCTGCACGTAGGCCGGGGTGAGGCAGATGACCGGGTGGTCGCCGTGCGTCCCCCACTTGCACTGCATGATGTCGCTCTGGCCGGGGCCCGTCGGGACGCCGGTGGACGGTCCTCCCCGCATCACGTTGACGACCACGCAAGGAACTTCGGTCAGCATCCCGAACCCGAGGTTCTCCTGCTTGAGCGAAAAACCGGGGCCGGAGGTTGCGGTGAGGGCCTTGCATCCCGCCAAAGCGCCTCCGATCACCGCGGCCATCGCCGCGATCTCGTCCTCCATCTGCAGGAACGCCCCGCCGATCAGCGGAAGGCGCCTCGCCAGGTACTCCGCCACCTCGGTCGACGGGGTGATCGGGTAGCCGCCGAAGAAGTTGCACCCCGCGTAGAGGGCGCCCTCCGCGCACGCCTCGTTACCCTGGAGCAGCTTGATCTTGCCCACCTGTCTTCTCCTTTGTCCGGTTCGTGTAGGGTCCTATTTCTTCTCGACGAAGATGGCGAAGTCCGGGCACCGCAGTTCGCACGCCATGCAGATCGTGCACTTGTCGATGTCGACCACCTTCACCTTGAACATCTCCATCCCCAGCACCTGGGTGGGGCACAGCTTCACGCAGATCTCGCACCCCTTGCAGTACCGCGGGATGATGCTGATCTTGACCTTCGGGTTTTCCGTCGCCTCGATCTTCTCTACCGCCTGTCCCTTCGCCATCGCTCCCTTTCCCTTCCGGTTAGTTGATCTTCCGGCCGAGCCGCCGCGCCAGGGTCTTCCCCATGTCGGCCGGCGTCTCGGACACGCTGATCCCCGCCGCCTTGAACGCCTCGATCTTCTCCGCCGCCGTCCCTTTGCCGCCGGAGATGATGGCGCCGGCGTGCCCCATCCGCTTCCCCTTGGGGGCGGTCTGGCCGGCCACGAACCCCACGACGGGCTTGGTCATCTTCGCCTTCACGAAGGCCGCCGCCTCCTCCTCCGCCGTGCCGCCGATCTCGCCGATCATGATGACCGCCTCGGTCTTCGGGTCCGCTTCGAAGGCGGAGAGGACGTCGATGAAGTTCGTTCCGTTGATCGGGTCGCCGCCGATCCCCACGCAGGTGGACTGGCCCATCCCCAGCACGGAGACCTGGTGCACCGCCTCGTACGTCAGGGTGCCGGACTTGGAGACGATGCCGATCGTACCGGGCTTGTGGATGTATCCGGGCATGATGCCGATCTTGCACTCCCCGGGAGTGATGACGCCGGGGCAGTTCGGCCCCACCAGCCGGGTCTTCTTCCCCTCCATGAACCGCTTCACCTTCACCATGTCGAGGATGGGGATCCCTTCCGTGATGCAGACCACCACGGCGAGCCCCGCGTCGAACCCCTCGCAGATGGCGTCCGCCGCGAACGCGGGGGGAACGTAGATGACCGATGCGTTGGCGCCGGTGGCCTTCACCGCCTCCACGACGGTGTTGAAGACGGGGACTCCCTCGACCTTGGAGCCCGACTTGCCGGGCGTCACGCC
>DASWBR010000042.1:0-1769 GCA_036390495.1 Candidatus Deferrimicrobiaceae bacterium
CTTCCAGGGGAAATATTCCCAGACGTGCCTTCCCCAGATCCCCGACTTCGTCCGGCTGGCCGAGGCGTACGGTGCCAAGGGGTTCCGGGCCTCGAAGCAGGAGGAGGTGCCGGAGGTGCTGAAGAAGGGGTTCGCGGCGGAAGGCCCCGTGCTGATCGACGTGATGGTCGACCCCGGGGAGATGGTATACCCGATGGTCCCCGCGGGGGCGCCGCTGACGAAGATGCTGCTGGTCTGACGGAGGAGAGGGGGCGATGCGCCACACCATTGCCGTGCTGGTGGAGAACGAGTTCGGGGTATTGAGCCGCGTGGCCGGGCTGTTCTCGGGCCGCGGGTTCAACATCGAGTCCCTCTGCGTCGCGGAGACGACGGACCCGAAGGTCTCCCGGATGACCATCGTCACCTCCGGGAACGACCAGATCATCGAGCAGATCCTCAAGCAGCTGAACAAACTCGTTCCGGTCCTGAAGGTGATCGACTTCACGGGGACGGAAACGGTAGACCGGGAGCTGGTGCTCGTCAAGGTGAACGCGGACAACGGGAGCAAGGCGGAGGTGCTGCGGCTGGTGGACATCTTCCGCGCGAAGATCGTCGACGTCGCCCCGCGCTGCTACACGATCGAGATGACCGGCGGGGAGGGGAAGGTGAGCGCCTTCCTCCAGATGCTTCGCCCCATCGGGATCAAGGAGGTCGTCCGCACCGGGAAGATCGCCATCTCCCGCGGGATGTAGCCGCCGCGGGAGATCGGATACCGACCAACAAGGGAACGGAGGACGATGGGGATGGTCACCATGTACCGGGAGCAGGACGCCAAGGCGGAGCTGCTCAAGGGGAAGACGGTAGCGATCCTGGGGTACGGCAGCCAGGGGCACGCCCACGCGAACAACCTCAGGGAGAGCGGCTTCACCGTGATCGTCGGGGAGGTCCCCGGCGGGGCCAACGAGAAGAAGGCGAAGGAGGCCGGATTCGAGGTCGCCGACGCCGCCACGGTGGTGAAAAAGGCCGACGTCGTCGTGATGCTCCTGCCCGACGAACTGCAGGGGGACATCTACCGCGCCTCGGTGGGGCCGAACATCCGGCAGGGCGCCTGGCTGATGTTCGCCCACGGGTTCAACATCCACTTCGGGCAGATCGTGCCGCGGGCCGACCTCAACGTGTTCATGGTCGCCCCGAAGGGACCCGGGCACCTCGTCCGCGCCCAGTACGTGAAGGGGGAGGGGGTGCCCGCCCTCATCGCCGTTCACCAGGACCCCTCCGGAAGCACGAAGGACGTGGCCCTCGCCTACGCGGCGGGGATCGGGGCGGCCCGCGCGGGGGTCATCGAGACGACCTTCCGGGAGGAGACGGAGACCGATCTGTTCGGGGAACAGGCCGTCCTGTGCGGCGGGCTGACCGCGCTGATCCTCGCGGGGTACGAGACGCTGGTCGAGGCGGGGTACTCCCCCGAGATGGCGTACTTCGAGTGCCTGCACGAGGTCAAGCTCATCGTGGACCTCAGTTACGAGGGCGGGATCTCCCCGATGCGCGACTCCATCAGCAACACGGCGCAGTACGGCGACCTCACCCGCGGCCCGCGGATCGTCAGCGAGGAGACGAAGCGGGAGATGAAGCGGATCCTCGAGGAGATCCAGACCGGTTCCTTCGCGAAGGAGTGGATGCTGGAGAACCGGGCGAACCGGCCCGTCTTCAACGCCCTGACGAATCGCGGCCAGGATCACCCGATCGAGGAGGTCGGCCGGCGGTTGCGGGCCCTCATGCCGTGGCTTTCC
>DASWBR010000043.1:0-4728 GCA_036390495.1 Candidatus Deferrimicrobiaceae bacterium
TACCACGACGCCCACTTCGGGCTGGGGCTCCCGATGCACGCCGGCTCGCCGTTCCTCGACGACCGCGTGCTCCGGGAGGAGGGCGTGGTCCGCATCTACGACGTCCTCTTCGCCTACGACGTCCTCCTCGACACGGACGCCTTCTTCCGGCAGGTGCTGGATCTGCCGGAGTTCCAGGGGGAGATGGGGACCGCGGAGTTCCACTACCGCCTTGGCCGGTACATGGCGGAGCGGGAGAAGGCGCTGGGGATCGGGGAGGTCAGCGTGCTGGCCGCCGCGTGGCGCTTCGGCGTGCCGGTCTACACATCCTCCCCGGGCGACTCCTCCATCGGGATGAACGTGGCCGCCATGCGGCTGGGGGGGAGGGGTGTTTCGTTCGACGTGTCCCTCGACGTGAACGAGACGGCGGCGATCGTCTACGACGCGAAACGGCGGGGCGGGAAGAGCGGCGTGTGGATCGTCGGCGGCGGCTCCCCGAAGAACTTCGTTCTTCAGACGGAGCCCCAGATCCAGGAGGTCCTCGGGCTCGACGAGAAGGGGCACGACTATTTCCTCCAGGTCACCGACGCGCGCCCCGACACCGGCGGGCTCTCGGGGGCCACCCCTTCGGAGGCGGTCTCCTGGGGGAAGGTGGACCCGGACCGCCTGCCGGACACGGTGGTCTGCTACCTCGACTCCACGGTGGCCCTGCCGCTGCTGTGCGCCTACGTGTTCGATCGCGCGGGGAAGCGCCCGCTGAAGCGCCTCTACGACCGGCGCGGAGAGATGCTCTCGGCGATGGCGGGTGCTTACCGGAAGTCCGTGGGCGCGGAGAAGGTGACGCAGAAGCGGAAGGTCCCCCGTTATAAACCGGGACGTAACTGAAGACTTACAAATCCGCGGCGGTTTGTCCTTTTGTAAGTTTCAGCTACGTCCCCTTTTGTACGTCCCCTTTTGTAATTCCCTGTTGTGCTAGGGTCCCGTGAGATGCAGCAGGAGCTTCCCCGCCGCCCAGGCGTCCGCCTCCGCCCGGTGGAACGCAAAGCCGATCCCCAGTTCCCGGCAGATGTTCGGCAGGGAGTGCGACCGGAACCGGCCGGTCCGGCGCGCGAGGGCCAGGGTGTCGAGGACCGGGTTCCCGGGCCAGGCACCACCCGCCAGGCGCGCCTCGGCGCGCAGGAACGACAGGTCGAAGGGGGCGTTGTGGAACACCAGCGGGTCCTCGCCGAGGAATCCGAGGATCCGCGGGAACAGCTCGGCGAAGGTCGGGGCGCGGGCCACCATCCGGTTGGTGATCCCGTTGACCGCGGAGGCCCCCGGGTCGATGGGGCGGAGGGGGTTCACCAGGGACACGAGGGAGTCGACCACCGTGCCCCGGTGGAACCGGAGAAAGGCGATCTCGCAGACCCGGTGACCGTCCGCCGCGGAGAGGCCCGTGGTTTCGACGTCCGCCGCGATGTACGGTGTCTCCGCGGAGACCCCTCTGACCGCCGCTCCTCTCACGCCGCCTCCCCGGTTGTGATATAACGGGGACATCTTCCCACGGGAGCCCTCCGATGAAAAAGTGGAAGTGCAAGGTCTGCGGCTACATCCACCAGGGAGACGAGCCGCCCGATGCCTGCCCGATCTGCGGGGCCTTCCGCGATAAATTCGTCCAGATAGGATGACCTCCGGGGGGGGGAAGGTTGCGCTGGTCACCGGCGGCGGCCGGAGGGTCGGCGCGGCGATCTCCCGCGCCCTCGGCACGGCCGGCTACGAGGTCGTCCTGACGTACCGCGCCTCGCGGCGCGAGGCGGCGGCGGTCGCCCGGGAAGCCGGCGGGACCGCGCTCCGGCTGGATCTTTCCCGCCCGTCGTCGTTCCATCCCTTCGCGGACCGCTTCCGGGAGCTCCGGGGGCGGCTGGATCTCCTGGTCCACAACGCTGCCGTCTTCCCGCGGACGCCGTTCGCCACCCTCTCCGCCGGGGAGTGGGACGCCGTTTTCTCGGTGAACCTCCGGGGGCCGGCGCTCCTGACCGGCGCCTTCCTTCCGCTGCTGCGAGGCTCCCCGGGAGCCGGCATCGTGTTCCTCGGGGACGCGAACGCCGGGGACCTTTGGCCCGGCTATCTTCCGTACTGCCTCTCGAAGCTCGCCCTCGAGCGGCTCGCCCGCGGGCTCCGGAAGGTCCTCTCCCCGGATCTCCGCGTCGGGCTCGTGCGGCCGGGGTTCGCGCTGGCGCCGCCGGGGTTTCCGCCGGACCGGTGGGAGCGGCTCCGCGCGGGGAAGGGACGGAGGGGAATCGACACTCCGGAAGGGGTGGCGCGGGCCGTCTTGCGGTTTGCGAGGGGCGGAGATTATAATTCTTGAGCCTTTCACCCCCTACGGGAGCGCGCCCATGAAGAAGTGGAGATGCATCGTGTGCAGTTACGTGTACGACCCCGCCGCCGGCGACCCGGACCACGGCATCCCCCCGGGGACCTCCTTCGAGAACATCCCGGACGACTGGGTGTGCCCGCTGTGCGGGGTCAGCAAGGAAGAGTTCGAGCCCGCCGACTGACGACAACGGCCTGATCCGCCCGAGGAGAAGCGCATGCCGACCGTGACACTCGCCCCCAACGTCTACGCCGTCGGGGTCAAGGATCCCGGCCTCACCGTCTTCGACATCGTCATCCCGACCCGGTACGGGACGACGTACAACTCCTACATCGTGAGGGGGACGGAGAAGACCGCCCTCATCGACTGCGTGAAGCGCCCCTTCGCCGGGGAGTTCCTCCGCAACATCGAGGAGGTCCTCCCCATCACGAAGCTCGACTACGTGGTGATCAACCACTCCGAGCCCGACCACGCCGGCGGGCTGGTGGACCTGCTCGACCGCCACCCCAACGTGACGGTCCTGCTCTCCCGGTCCGCGAAGACGTTCGTGGACAACCTGGTCAACGCGGGGTTCCCGTTCCGGATCGTCAACGACAACGAGGAGCTGCCCCTGGGCGGGAAGACGCTGCGCTTCATCAACGCGCCGTTCCTGCACTGGCCCGACACGATCCTCACCTACCTCGTGGAGGACCGGATCCTGTTCCCCTGCGACTTCCTCGGCGCCCACTACTCGAGCCCCCACACCTTCAACGACGAGCTCCACGAGCCGGAGAATGCCCGCAAGGCGTTCGAGTTCTACTACAGCACGATCATGCGGCCGTACAAGGAGCACATCCTCAAGGCGTGCGACCGCCTGAAGGACGTCCCGTTTTCGATGATCGCCCCCTCCCACGGGCCGGTGCTGCGCAAGGACCCCGGAAAGTACCTCGCCTGGTACCGGGAACGCGCCTCCGTCGCCGAGCGGGTGAAGGAGAAGAAGGTGGTGATCGCCTACGCCTCGGCCTACGGGAACACCGCGGCGATGGCGCGGAAGGTGGCGGAGGGGGTGACCGCGGGGGGGCTCACACCGGTGCTGATGAACAGCGTGGAAACCCCGGTGGAGGAGATCATCGACCGGCTCGAGGAGTCCGTCGGCTTCCTGATCGGAACTCCCACGCTGAACAGCAACGTGCCGCACCCGATCCTGCACCTGATCGCGAACCTGGTGGTGCTGAACATGAAGGGGAAGACCGCCTCGGTGTTCGGCTCCTACGGGTGGAGCGGGGAGGCGATCAAGACCGTTCAGGACATCCTGACGTCGATGCGGATCAAGGTCTCGCCGGAACCGATCAAGGTCCGGATGACGCCCAGCGAGCAGGACCTGCAGGCGTGCGTCGACTTCGGCCGGAAGTTCGCGGAGGCCGCTGCAGCATCTTAGGGGGACACTCCTTTAGGGGGACATTCTTCGTTCTGGTTCTTCACCGGGGACGTAGGGGAAGAGTGCCCCCCGCCAGCGTTATTACCCGTGGGTCTTCTTCTCGATGACCAGCCCTTCCTTGTGCAGGGACTTGTCGGTTTCCTTCCGGAGCTGGTGCTGCCCCTCGAGCGCCTCGCCGCGGATTTTCGCCTTGCACAGGTCGCAGATCCCGCCTTCGAAGGCGCCTTCCTTCGCGCAGACCATGCAATGGTTCTTCCGGAAATCCGTGGTCATGGCCCCCCCCCGATCGGGAGAATTCCCCGCTTCCTGACTCCATTATTCCACACGGAGGCGGTATATTCTAACCCCGGGGAATCGCCGTCGGCACCCGCGCATCGTACATGCACCCCGGAACAGGGGAAGGGGAACGTCATGGCGGAGCGGAAAACGCCCGAACGGTTGCCGGAAAAGCCAAGAAGGGGCCTCGTCCTGGTGATCACCGGGGAGGGGAAGGGGAAGACCACCTCGTGCCTGGGGATGGCGGTACGCGCCGTCGGGTACGGGATGAAGGTCCTCATGATCCAGTTCATCAAGGGGTCTCTCCACTACGGGGAGCTCGACGGGGCAAAGCGGCTCGCCCCGGAGTTCGAGCTCGTCCCGATGGGGAAGGGGTTCGTCGGGATCCGCGGCGACTCGCTCCCGTTCGAGGAGCACGTGGCGGCCGCGCGCGAAGCGCTGGCAACCGCGCGGGAGAGGATGCTCTCCGGGAAGTACGACGTCATCATCCTGGACGAGGTGAACGTGGCGGTCCACCTGGGGCTGCTCGACGTGTCCGGGGTGCTCGCCTTCATCCGGGAGAAGCCGGAGAATGTCCACCTGATCCTCTCCGGCCGGCACGCGCGGAAGGAGGTCATGGACGCGGCCCACCTCGTGAGCGAGGTCCGGAACATCAAGCACCCGTACGACCAGGGGATCGAGGCGGAGAAGGGGATCGACTATT
>DASWBR010000044.1:0-8058 GCA_036390495.1 Candidatus Deferrimicrobiaceae bacterium
TCGCCTAGCGTCCCAATCCTCCAGCGAGTTCCTCGCGGGGGGCTTCCTCTTCACTCGCTATTCCGCTCGCTGCGGAGCACTGGTCTCCGCTCGCTCCATACGCTCGCTCCGAGGAACCCCCCGCCTCGTCCCTCTTCGGGATCCACCCGCCGCGCGATCTGGCGCGGCAAGGTCCCGGAGCGGATGGGCTTCCCGGAGGCGGCGTATGGAGCGAATGCAAAGATTACGTCGAGCGAAATCGCAGCGAGCGGGCGAAGGTCGCGAGCGTAGCCGCAGGGAAGGCCCATCCGCGAAGGGAAGACCTTGCTGCCGGATGGCGAGGGTTCAGACGAAGTGGCAGGCGGCGAGACGGCCGGGGCCGACCTCCCGGAGGAGGGGGGAAACCTCCGAGCACATCTTCTGCGCCATGAAGCAGCGGGTGTGGAACCGGCAGCCGGGCGGCGGCGAGACGGGGCTGGGGATCTCCCCGGAGAGCACGATCCTCTCCCGCGGGGCGTCCCCGAGCATGGGGACGGCGGAGAGGAGGCTGCGGGTGTACGGGTGCAGCGGCTCGCGGAACAGCTCCGCCGCCGGCCCGCTCTCCATCACCTTTCCCAGGTACATCACCGCCACCGCGTCGCTCACGTGCCGGATCACCCGGAGGTCGTGGGACACGAAAAGGTACGCCATCCCGTACTCCTCCTGGATGTCCCGGAGGAGGTTCAGGATCTGCGCCTGGACGGAGACGTCGAGGGCGGACACCGGCTCGTCGGCGACCACCAGCTTCGGCGACAGGGCGATCGCCCGGGCGATCCCGATCCGCTGGCGCTGGCCGCCGGAGAACTCGTGGGGGTACTTCTCCCCCGCCTCCGCCGGAAGCCCCACCCGCTGCAGCAGCCGCGCCGCCCGGTCCCGGAGATCCCTCCCCCGCGCCAGGCCGTGGACGAGCCACCCCTCCCCCACGATGTCCCGGATCTTCATCCGCGGGTTCAGCGAGGAGTACGGATCCTGGAAGACGATCTGCATCTGCCTCCGCGTCGTCCGCAGGGCCTCCCCCGTCATCCGGGTGATGTCGTTCCCTTCAAAACGGATCGTCCCCGCGTCCGGGTCGATCAGCCGGATCGCGAGCCGGGCCAGCGTGGTCTTCCCGCAACCGGACTCCCCGACCAGCCCCAGCGTCCTGGCGGGCGGGAGTTCGAGGGAGACCCCGTCCACCGCGCGGACCCTGTCCCCGCCGCGGGAGAAGAACGACCTGCGGGCGGCGAACGTCTTGAAGACATTTTCCAGGGAGAGCAGCGCGCCGCTTCCGCCCGCCCGCTGGACCGGCAGGCTCAACGGGGCCCCCCTTTCCGCAAGGCCCGCTGGTGGTGGCACGCCGCGAGGTGACCCCGGCCGTACTCGAACAGGGGCGGGTCCTCGACGTCGCACACGGCGAGTTCGTCCCCGGACGTCCGGCCGGAGCGGAACCGATCCCGGGCGGCCTGGCGGAGCGGGCAACGGTCCGCGAAGGGACAGCCGGGCGGGACCGCGGAGAGGTCCGGCACCGTGCCGGGGATCGACGGCAACCTCCGCTCCTCCGGCAGTTTCCCCGGGAGCGACGCCAGGAGCCCCTGCGTGTACGGATGCAGGGGGCCGGCGAACAGCCCCGCCGTGGGGGCGATCTCCACGATCCGGCCGAGGTACATGATCGCCGTCCGGTCGGCGAATTCGTGCACGACCCCCAGGTCGTGGGTGATGAGAAGGACCGCCATCCTCTCCTGCTCCCGCATCTCCCGGAGCAGGGCGAGGATCTGGGCCTGGATCGTCACGTCGAGGGCCGTGGACGGCTCGTCGGCGATGAGGAGCGCCGGCGAAAGTGCCAGGGCCATGGCGATCATTGCCCGCTGCCGCATGCCCCCGCTCATCTGGTGCGGGTACTCCCGGGCACGCAGCGGAGGGTCGGGGAGGTGGACCTTCCGGAGCCACTCCACCGCCCGCGCCGCCGCATCCCGCTTCCCGCAGGCGCCGTGGGCCGTGAACACCTCCGCCACCTGGTCCCCGACGGTCAGCACCGGGTTGAGGGAGGTCATCGGCTCCTGGAAGATCATGGAGATCGACTTCCCGCGGACCTCGCACATCCTCCGCTCCGGGAAGGCAAGGAGGTCTTCCCCGCGGAACAGGATCCGCCCGCCCGCGACCCGCGCGGGCGGTGAGGCCAGCAGGCGAAGGATCGAGAGCGCCGTGACCGTCTTTCCGCACCCCGACTCCCCCACCAGCCCCACCGTCTCCCCGGGCGCGACCGAGAAGGACACCCCGAAGAGGGCCCGGACGGTCCCGCGCTCCGTCGCGAAGTCGACTCGCAGGTCGCGCACATCCAGCAGCGTATCCGCCATCACCGCCCCTTCAGCCGCGGGTCCGCGGCGTCGCGGATCCCCTCGCCCAGAAGGTTGTACCCCAGCACCGTGACCAGGATCGCGAGCCCCGGGAAGAGGGAGAGCCACCAGGCGAACTCGATGTTGTCCTTCCCCGCGGTCAGGATGTTCCCCCACGACGGCGTCGGGGGCTGCACGCCGATGCCGAGGAACGACAGCGCCGACTCGGTGAGGATCGCCCCGGCCACGCCCAGGGTCGCGGCCACCAGGATCGGCGCCAGCGTGTTCGGCAGGATGTGGCGGAACACGATCCGCCCGTCGCCCGCCCCCTGCGCCCGGGCCGCCGCCACGAAATCCCGCTCCTTCAGGGAGAGGGTCTCCGCCCGGACCAGGCGGGCGACCCCCATCCACCCCGTGAGGCCGATGATGATCATGATGTTCCAGATGGAGGGGCCGATGAAGGCGATCACCGAGAGGATGAGGAAGAAGGCCGGGAAGCACAGCATCATGTCGACGAAGCGCATCAGCACCGCGTCGACCCAGCCGCCGTAATACCCGGCGAGGAGCCCCACGACCAGGCCGATCGCGATGGCGATCCCGACGGCCACGAACCCCACGGAAAGGGAGATCCGCGCGCCGTGGGTCATGCGGGCGAGAACGTCCCTCCCCAGGTCGTCGGTCCCCAGGGGATGCTCCAGGGAAGGGGCCCGCAGGATGTGCACGATGTCGATCCGGTTCGGCGCGTGGGACGAGAACCGGGACGGGAAGACGGAGACGAGGAAGAAGAAGGCGATGATCGCCCCGCCGGCCGCCGCGAGCCGGTTCCGCAGCAGGCGCCGCGCGAACTCCCTCCAGATTCCGCCGCCCGCCGTCATGCCCGCCTCACGACTGCCGGATCCGCGGATCCGCGAGGGCGTACCCCACGTCCGCCAGCAGGTTGCCCAGGAGAGTCAGGAACGCCCCGATCGTCAGGATCCCCATGATCAGGGGGTAGTCGCGCGACATGACCCCCTGGTAGAAGAGCTGCCCCATCCCCGGGATGGCGAAGATGGTCTCGAAGATCACGGAGCCGCCGAGCAGGTCCGGCACCGAGAGGCCGAGGATGGTGATCACCGGCAGGAGGGCATTCCGCATCGCGTGCCGGAAGACCACCGCCCCCTCGGGGAGCCCCTTCGCGCGGGCGGTGGCGACGTAGTCCTGCCGGATCACCTCCAGCATGTTCGACCGCATGTACCGGGACATCCCCGCGAGCCCCCCGAAGGCGGCCAGCAGCACGGGGAGCGCAAGGTGGCGCGCCCGGTCGGCCAGCTTCCCCGCGGGACCCAGCGAATCGTACTCGAGGGAGGAGATCCCGGAGATGGGGAGCCACCCGAGCTTCACGCCGAAGAGGATCATCAGCAGCAGGGCGAGCCAGAAGGTGGGGATGGCGAACCCCGTGAACACCGTCACCGTCGAGATCCGGTCGAAGAGGGACCCCTTGCGCACCGCGGAGTAGACCCCCACGGGGATGGCCACGAGGAAGATGAGCGTCATCGAGAGGACGTTGATGGTGAGGGTGATCGGGATCCGCTCCCGGATCTTCTCCGACACCGGGCGCCCGTCCGGAGAGAAGCTCTCCCCGAAATCCAGCGTCGCCATCCGGGCGAGCCACCGGCCGTACTGGACGTGGAGCGGCTGGTCGAGGCCGTAATACGACTGCAGCCGTGCGCGGGACTCCGCCGTCGCCTTCGGGTTCATGTCCATCGCGGACCCGATGGGGCCGCCGGGCGCCATGTGCATCATCAGGAACGACACGAGGCTGATCCCCACCAGCAGCGGGATGGAGAGGAGGAGCCTCCGGAGGATATACCGCAGCATCGCCTGCCGTCGCCGTCAGGGCAGCAGCTGGTGCTTCTGGAGCGCCTTCGGGACGTACCACTTGATGAAGTTGTACGAGATCCCCGCCGGCGCGGGTTCGATGCCGTGGAACCGGTTCTGGACTACGGGGAGCGCGTCGGGGACGTACAGGAAGACGTACGGCTGCTCCTCCGCGAGGATTTCCTGGATCCGGAAATACGCCTTCCGGCGCTTCTCCGTGTCGAAGGTGCTCCGCCCCTCGTCGAGGAGGCGGTCCACCTCGGCATTGGCGTACCCCACGTGGTTGAGTTCCTTCGGGCCGGTTTTTCCGGAGTGCCAGATGTCGAACTGGTCGGGGTCGGGAGAGGTGTTCCAGCCGAGGATGACGGCGTCGAACTTCCGCTTGTCGATGAACTCGTTGATGAATGCGGCCCACTCCACGGTGCGGATCTCCATCCGGATCCCCGCCTCCGACAGGTTCTGCTGGAGGATCGCGGCGGTCTTGGCGCGCGCCTCGTTCCCCGCGTTGGTCATCACGGTGAATTCGAACCGCCTCCCGTCCTTTTCGAGCACCCCGTCCTTGCCGGGCCGCCACCCCGCTTCCGCAAGGAGCGCCTTCGCCTTCCCGGGGTCGTGGGGGTACTTCTTCACGTCCGGGTTGTGCGCCCAGGTCCCCGGCTTGTAGGGGCCCGTCGCGTCCTGCCCCAGGCCGAGCAGCACGCCGTCGATCAGCGCCTTCTTGTCGGTCGCGTACGCGATCGCCTGCCGCACCCGGACGTCCCGGAAGAACGGGTGGGAGAGCCGGAAGCCGAGGTAGGTGTATGCCGACGCCGTGTACTTGTATTTGTTGAACGACTTCCGGAACTCCGCGGTCTCCGTCTGCCGCGTGTATTGCGGCGGAGTGAGGTTCATGATGTCCACCCCGCCGGACTTCAGCTCGAGGAACATGGTCGCCTGGTCCGGGATGACGCGCGTGATCACGCGGGCGATGTATGGCTTCCCCTCGAAGTAGCCGGGGTTGGCGTCGAAGACCACCCTCTCCCCGGTCTTCCACTCCACGAAACGGTACGGCCCCGTCCCGACGGGCTTCCTGTTGAGGGGGCTCTTCGAAATGTCGGGGTACGGCGAGAGCAGGTGCTTCGGCAGGACGTGCATCCCCCACGATGCCAATGCCGGGGCGAAGGGCCTACCGTACTCCACCACGAAGGTGTGCGGGTCGGGGGCCTCCGCCCGCTTCACCTGCCGGAAGTCCTCCCCGTATGCCGTGGGGGTCCTCGGGTCGATCATCCGCCGGTAGGTGAACATCACGTCGTCGGAGGTGAAGGGGGCGCCGTCGTGCCACTTCACGTCCTTGCGGAGGTGGAAGGTGATCTTCTTCCCGTCGGGGGAGATGTCCCAGGACCGGGCGAGCTCCCCCTCGAGCCGGATGTCCTTGTCGTACCGGACCAGCCCGTTAAAGACGTAGTTGGCTGCGGCGTGGGAGGAGGCGTCCGTAGTGACCGCGGAGAGGAACCCGCTGACGTCCCCGATGCTCCCCTCGACGATGGCGTCGCCGTAGGCGGGGGGCCCCGCGGGTCCCGCCCCCTTCCCCGGAGCATCCGGCTTCCCCCCGCCGCACCCGGCGAGGAGGAGCGCCACCAGGAGGTTCGCGAACCACCGCAGGGATCGGCTCATTCCTCGTCCCTCCGCAACAGGATCCTCGCCCCCCGGATCGAGAGCGCCAGACGCGGGGGCGGTCCGGCGGAATCCCGGTCGGGGTAGGACACTTCCACGGTCATGCCGGGAAGCCGATACGAAGCCCGGACCAGGAACCTTCTCCCGGGATCGGAGGTGAGCGTCTGCCGGCCGTCCGACAGGGACCAGCCGCCGTCCGGATTCCTCGCCGCCTCGCCCCCGGACACGGGGTATCCGGGTACGCCGGAAAGGACCCGCGCGATGGAGAGATCCCCCGACGCCAATGGACTCGCTCCCCGGAACCCGACAAGGTCCGCGGCGGGCCCCCGGGAAACCTCCACGCAGCGCCCGTCGTTGGCAAGAAACAGGACGCCGCGTCCCATCGGGTCGTACAGCCCCACGGTTTCCTCGGCGGCGGAAAGCGCGCTGACCCCCGCGACGAAGGGGACGACGTCCCGCAGGAACGGTACCAGCACACCCGAGAAGGACGCCTTCACGGGGAAGTCGACCGCGGTCGACTGTACCGCGAAAAACGCTTCGGCCCTTCCGCCCTCCGGCCCGGTGAGAACCATCCGGGAGGGGGCACACCCCGCCACGGCGAGGGCAAGGAGGAACTGGGCCACGATCCAGAGGGCGTGCCGGCCCCTCACTTCCCTGCGGGCCCCGCCTTCCGGATGCTCTGGAGCTTGGCCGAGACATCCTGCGGCCTTTCGTGGCCCTTCGCGATGGCCCGCTCGAAGAAGGTTGCCGCCTCCTGGCTCTTCCCCTGCGCCAGCAGGACGTCCCCGAGGTGCTCCAGGATGACCGGGTCGTCGGGGGCCAGTTTCAGGGCGCGGCGCAGTTCCGCATCGGCGCGCGGGTAGTCGCCCTGCCGGTAGTGCACCCAGGCGAGGCTGTCGAGGAAATAGCCGTCGTCGGGCCGGATCTCCAGCGCCCGCAGGATCAGCTTCTCCGCCTCGGGAAGGCGCATGTTGCGGTCCGCGTAGGTGTAGCCGAGGTAGTTCAGCGCGGTGGCGTGCCGGGGGTCGAGTTCGATCACCTTCTCCATCGCCGCGATCACCTGGTCGAGTCTTCCCAGCTTGTCGCAGACGATGCCGAGGGAGAACCAGGCACCGGGATTCGACGGCGCCTTCCCGGTGGCCTCGGTCGCCACGGCGAGGGCCTCCTCGTACCGCTTCGCCTCCTCGAGCTGCCCCGCGAGGAAGATCATCAGTTCCACGTCGTCGGGATTCTTCTCCCGCAACGTGCGGACGATGGCGATCGCGTCGTCGCTCTTCTTCTGCCGCCCGAGGGAAAGGGCCAGGTGGAGCATCGCATCCCGGTACGCCGGGGACCCCTCCGGGATCAGTCGGAACGTCTCCTGGGCCTCCGCCACGGCCCCTTTTTCCTCGTAGGCCGTCCCGAGGAAGAAGCGCACCTGGGCGTTCCCCGGGTCCGCGTTGAGGACGAAGGTGAACTCGTTGATGGCGTCGTCGAACCGGTCCCGGTCGAGGTAGAGGAGCCCCAGCTTCGTCCGGAAATCCAGGTTGGAGGGGGAGAACTTCTTCAGTTCCTCGTACTGTCCCACGGCCTGGTCGATCTTTTTCTCGCGGATCAGCACGCGCCCCAGCCGTTCCCGGATGAAGGGGTTGTTCGGCGAGGCGTGCAGGGCCCTCTTGTACCGCTCCTCCGCCTCGGTGTTCCGGTCCAGGATCTCGAGGACGGCCCCGGACTCCATGAGAGCCGCGTCGAAACCGGGCGAGAGCTCGAGGGCCTTGTCGTAATCCTTCAGGGCCTCCCCGAACTTCTTCTGCGCCGCCTGGACCCGGCCACGATAATAGAATGCGAGGTAGGAGTCCGGGTTCTTTCCGATCAGGACCCCGAGAGTCTCCTCCGCCTTGGGGAAATTCCCCTGCTCCGCGTACCACGTGGAGATGTGGAGGTACGCCTCCTCGTTTTCCGGGTCGTCCTTCACCACCCGGCCGTACTCCTCGAGTGCCCGGGCGCCCTCCCCCGACGCGGCGTAGATGCCGGCGAGGAGGTACCGGGAGCGGGTGTGCCCCCCGTCGGCGGCGAGAGCCTTCCGGAGCGCGTCCCGCGCCTCCGTGAGGCGCCCCTTCTTCACATGGATGTTCCCGATCTCGTAGAGGATGTCCGGATCGTCACCTGCGTATTTGAGGGCCTTCTTGTACGACTCCAGCGCCGCGTCCAGTTTCCCGTCGCGATAGTCGAGGTACCC
>DASWBR010000045.1:0-2370 GCA_036390495.1 Candidatus Deferrimicrobiaceae bacterium
GTCCCACATCAGGGGGGACCGCATGTTCGGCCACAGCTCCCGGGTGTTGGGGTACGGCAGGGCGTAGTAGACGCGCCAGTTCCGGCCCAGGTGGAGAATGGGGATGATCCCGCCCACCATCAGGGTGAAGGCGGTCATCGCCTCCGCCCCGCGCAGGACGGGAGCGCGCCACGTGGCGTGGGTCAGCCGCAGGATCGCCGAGATGAGCGTGCCGGAGTGGGACAGGCCGATCCAGAAGACCAGGCTCGCCTCGTACAGCCCCCAGAAGACCGGCTTGTTGTACCCCGTGACGCCCATGCCGACGAGCGCCATGTACAGGAAGGTGACCACGCCCCAGAGGAGTACCGCCCCGGCGGCGCCGACGCCCAGGTACCACTTCCACGTCGTGACGAGGTTCCCGCGCGACAGCTGCTCGAAGAGCTTCGCCTCGTCGGTGTGCGCGAGGTGGTGGTCGCCCGCGCGCGGGGTTCCGCCGCTCATCGCCCGGCCCCTTTCAGGCGCTTCAGGTACACCACGCGCGGCTCGGTCCCCAGGTGCTCCATCAGGCGGAACCGCCGCGGGTCCTGCAGCTTCCGGCTGATCTCGCTGTGCGGGTCCGCGAGGTCCCCGAAGAGGAGCGCCCCGGGGGGGCACGTCTGGGCGCACGCCGGGACCACCTCGCCGTCGCGGATGGCGCGCCCCTCCTCTGCCGCTGTCTCCTTCGCCCGCCGGATCCGCTGGATGCAGAAGGTGCACTTCTCCATGACCCCCCGCGACCGGACGGAGAGGTCCGGGGAGAGCTGCTCGTCGAGCGGCTTCTCCCACTTGTAGTCGTACCAGTTGAACACGCGCACGGAGTACGGGCAGTTGTTGGCGCAGTAGCGGGTGCCGATGCACCGGTTGTACACCATCGCGTTCAGCCCGTCCTCGTTGTGGTAGGTGGCGTACACGGGGCACACCAGCTCGCACGGCGCGCGCTCGCACTGCATGCACGGGATGGGCAGGTAGACCGCCTGGGCCTCGGGGAACTCCCCCTCCCAGTACCGGTTGACCCGGATCCAGTGCATCAGGCGGGACTTCCCCGCCTCCTCCTCGCCCACCGTCGGGATGTTGTTCTCCGCGTTGCAGGCGACGACGCACGCGCCGCAGCCGGTGCACCGGTCCAGGTCGACCGCCATCGCCCACTTGTGGTTCATGCCGCCCGTCCTTCCGCCGTCACATCATGTTCTTCACTTTCCACTGCCCCTCGGGGTTCGCGGTCCGCGCGAGGGGGATGGAAAGCTTCGTCTTCGTCAACGCGACCCGGGTCGCCTGCAGGGCGTACCCCTCCGCCGCCGGGAGGAGGTTCACGGGGTTCTCCCCCCGCCCGTTCGCGAATTTCCCGTACCGGGTGTGCCCCTGCCCCAGCGGCATCGCCACCACGTCCGGCGCCATGCCCGGGTTGAACACAACGTGAGCCGGGATCTTGCCGGACGGGGACGCGACCGTCACCCCGTCCCCCTCGGACAGGCCCAGCGTCCCGGCCGTCTTCGGGTTGACCTCGACCCAGTTGCGCCACACCGCCGTGGAGACCGGGTCCGGCATCTCCTGCAGCCACGGAAGGTTCGCGCCGCGGCCGTCGTACAGGGACACGGACGGGTAGAGGTGCAGCGTGAGCGGGAACGCCTTCGGGTCGCCGTCGAAGGCGGGGTCCGCCGCCTTCGGGAGGGACGGTTTCCCCGCCTTCGGGGCGGGCCGCCCCCCGGACGGATCGCCGAAGAACCCGCCGTTCCGGAGCGCCGTCTCCATCGCCCCGCCGGGGCCGCCGTACGCCTTCTCGAGGCACTCCTTCATCGAGCCCCACGGCAGCGCCTTCGCGACCTCACCCCCCAGTTCCCGGGCTGCGGCCAGCAGCACGTCCGGCATCGCCTTCGCGTCCCGGAACGGCTCCACGACCGGCTGGCGGAGGGTGACCGCCCCAGCGTGCCCCGAGGGGGCCACGTCGTCTCCCCACGATTCGAGGAAGGTGGGAACCGGCAGCACGAGGTCGGCCAGCGAGGAGGTCTCGTCGAGGAAGGAGGAGAAGGCGACCACGAAGGGCACCTTCGACAGCGCCTCGGGGAATTTCACGGCCGGCGGGAGGGTGAAGGCCGGGTTCGCCGCCCCTGCGAGGATCGCCATCCGGAAAGCGCCGGACCGCATCCTCTCCGCCGCGCCCCGCAGCGCCGCGTACCCGCTCTCCGGAGGCGGGGCGAGGAACGGCGCCTCGGCGCCGTACCGCGCGAACGCCTGCGCGCGGTTCGGGAAGGAGAGGCCTCCCGGCTTCCCCACGTTCCCGGCCAGGACGTTCAGCAGCGCCACGGCGGCGCACTGGAACGCGCCGTTGCCGGAGGTGGCGGCGGCCGTCCCCGC
>DASWBR010000046.1:0-3947 GCA_036390495.1 Candidatus Deferrimicrobiaceae bacterium
CCCTGCTTCCGGTGGTCGAAGGCGGCCCAGACGTACCCGATGTGGAACGTTAAGTCGCACAGGAAATACCCCAGCCACCGCAGGAACGCCTTCCGGTAGTCCAGGTTCGTCCCGTCCTCGTTCACCACCCGGATCTTCAGCGCCATCTTCCCGAACGTCTGGCCGTACGCCCCGTGGAGGTATACGTAGTAGAAGACCGGAAAGGAGAGGAAGAAGAACCCCCGCAGCACGTTGGCCGCCGAGAATCCCGTTCCGGCCGGCTCCCCGTCACCGAACCCCGTCCCCGCCCACATCCCCGCGTCGGACCCGATCCGGTCGGCGAGGTAGACCACGTTGAAGGCCGCCAGGATCAGGACCAGGTCGATGATCCGGGCCGCCGCGCGCGACCAGAAACCGGCGTAGGGGAACTCCCCGGATGTGGAATCGGGCCCGTTCACGTCGTCTCCATCCCGAAATGGTACATCACCATCGCGAGGACCGCGAGGGCCGCCGTTTCCACGCGCAGGATCCGGCTCCCGAGGCCGGCGCACGCGCACCCCGCGGAGATCGCCTCCCGGACCTCGTCCGGGGAGAAGCCCCCCTCCGGCCCGACGATCAGGGCCACCGTCCGCACGGACGGCATCCCGCCGAGGACCTTCTTCAGGGTGAAACTCCCCTCGCCTTCGTAGAAGATCACCCGCCCGTCGTGTCCCGCGGCGTCGCGCAGCGCGGCGGCGTACGGCACGACTCCCGTCACCTCGGGGACCCGGCCAGACCCGCACTGCTTCGCCGCCGCGAGCGCCACCCGCTCCCACCGGAGCAGCCGTTTCTTCGCGTCCGCCGGCCCGACGCGCGGGATGGTGCGGGAAGAGCGGAACGGCACCACCCGGGAAACGCCCAGCTCCGTCGCCTTCTCCAGGATGAAGTCCATCTTGTCCGCCTTCGGGAGGCCGACCAGCAGGGTGACGGCGACGGAAGGCGGCGGCTCCGGCGGGAACGTCTCCAGCACCTCCGCCCGGAGGGAACGCGAGGTGGCCTCGAGGATCCGCATCCGGTACCGGGTGCCACCCTCGTCGAACGCGTGGAAGGAGTCTCCCACGGAGAGGCGGAGCGACCGGAGCATGTGGCCCGCCTCGGTTCCGGAGAGGACGGCGGTGTCGCCGGAAACGTTCCCGCGCGGGACGAAGAAAGTGGGCATCGGGTAAGTCCCCTCCCGCTACGCGCCGCGCCGGAGGAGCATGGCGGCCCATTGGCCGTCGACCGTTTCCGAGACCCGCGTTGCGCCGTGGCGCCGGAACTCGCCGGCCACCCAGGCGGCTTTTTCCGCCACGATGCCGGACAGGACGAGGTGCCCGCCCGGCGCGCACCGGGCCACGAGGTCCGCTGCGAGGTCCACCAGGATCTCCGCGATCAGGTTCCCCAGCACGAGGTCGTGCTCCCCGGGGATGGCCGACAGGGACGTCCCCTCGGCGCGGAAGGGAACGGAGACGCCGTTCAATTCCGCGTTTTTTCGCGCCACCTCCACCGCCACCGGGTCCGTGTCGATGCCGAGCACGCTCTCCGCCCCGAGCCGGGCCGCCGCGATCCCCAGGATGCCGGTCCCCGTCCCCACGTCCAGCACGGTGCGGGGAGGGCGGGGGAGGTCGAAGAGGTCCTCGATGAAACGGAGGCACATCCGGGTCGTCTCGTGCGTCCCGGTGCCGAACGCCTGCCCGGGATCGACGGTCAGCACCACCTCGCCGTCGCCCGGGGCGAACGATTCCCAGGAGGGAGTGATCACGATCCGGCGCCCGACCTTCCGGGCGTGGAAATGCTCCTTCCACTTCTCCGCCCACCCGCTGTCGGTGATCTCCGCGGCGGAAAGGAACGCCTCCGGCCCCGGACCGAAAGACTCCGCGAGGACGGGGAGGAATTCGAGGAACGCCTGCTTCAGCGCTCCCAGGTCCGTGTCCCAGGGGAAGTAGGCGGTCACCTTCGTCACGCGGGGGGGCGGCGGGAGCGGGTCCGCAGGGTCCCCGGCGGCGCCCAGGTGCTGCTCGTCGTACGCGGTCCCGAGGGAACCGCGCGCGAGCAGGAAGTGGGATATCGCGTCGACCGCCTCGCGGCGCGTCTCCACGGTGAACGATTTCCAGCGGGTCATCCGCTCCCTTTCCGGCCGCGGCGCGCTGCCCCGGCCGGGCCGGGCGGGGCACCGGGGCATTTCGCGGAGTATGCTAAAATAGCACCTTCCGCAAGGCAGGACCCCGGAAAAATGGACCCCGACCGGAAAAAGCTGATCGTCATCGCGGACCGGCTCGCCCCCGAGGCCACGCGGCTTCTCCGCGAGGTCACCTCGTACGCCGAACTCCCCCTGGAAGAGACCCGCACCTCGGAGGCGCTCTCCTCGTTCCTCGCGTCGCGGGGATTCCGCGTCCGGCGCGGCATCGCCGGGATGAAGACCGCGTTCCGGGCGGAGTTCGCGTTCGGGAAGGGGAAGCCCGCCGTCGCGCTCCTGTGCGAGATGGACGCCCTGCCGGGGATCGGCCACGCCTGCGGCCACAACATCGTGGGCGTCGCGTCGGCGTGCGCCGCCGTCGCGCTGGCCGAGGCGGGGAAGGGACGGTTCCGGTCGGGGAGGGTGATCGCCCTCGGCACGCCCGCCGAGGAAATGGGGTACGGAAAGGCCCGGATGGTGGAGGAGGGGGCCTTCCGCGGGATCGACGCCGCGATGATGGTCCACCCTTCCTCCCGGCGGCACGTCGCGAAAGGGTACCTCGCGGTGCACAAGCTGCACTTCACGTACCACGGGCGCGCGTCCCACGCGGCGGCATACCCCGAGCAGGGGATCAACGCGCTGGACGCGATCCTCCTCCTGTTCAACGGGATCTCGGTCCTCCGGCAGCAGCTCCCCGACACGGTCCGCGTCCACGGGATCATCACGGAGGGAGGGCAGGCGCCCAACATCATCCCGGAGCGGACGAAGGCGTACTTCTACGTGCGGGGGGAGGAGGACGCCCAGGTCCGGGAAGCGGTGGCGCGGGTGAAGGAGTGCGCTGCCGGCGCGGCCACGGCGACCCGGTGCCGCCTCGAGGTCGAGGAGGGGCCGTACGCCCTCTCGCCGATGAAGGTCAACCCGGCCCTCGCCTCCGCCTACCGGCGTGCGCTGTCGCTCCTGGAACTGAAGGAGAGCGACGCCCCGACGAACCGGAACCGCGGCTCCTCCGACATCGGCAACGTGTCGCAGGTAGTCCCCACGCTGCAGCCCAACGTTCCGATCACGGCGTTGGGGGAGCGGTTCGAGATCCACACCCGCCCCTTCGCGGAGGCCACGACGAAAGCGGCCGGCATCGCGGGGATGATGGAGGGGATCCGCGCGCTCGCCCTCACCGGCTACGAGCTGTTCGCCGACCCGGCACTCGTGAAGGAAGCCTGGCGCGCCTTCCGCACCCCCCCAAACCGGGACGTTCCTAAAAGTCTCTGAAAAGCGGGACACTCTTTGTGTTGTTTATGAAAGAGCGAGACAGCATGGGGAGTCTCCGTCCCTGATTTGTGGGAGTTTTAGGAACGTCCCGGTTTTGGGGGTCAGGCGAGGACGACGATGGTGACGCCGTCGCCGCCCTGCTCGCGGGGGGCGGGGAGGGACCGCTTCACGTAAGGCGACTTCGCGAGGTGCCGGCGGACCGCGTTCTTCAGCGCCCCCGTCCCGTGCCCGTGGATCAGGAAGGCGTGGGGGGCCTGCGCCAGCGAAAGGCGGTCGAGGAAGGCGTCGACCTCGGGGAGCGCGTCGTCCACGTACATCCCCCGCATGTCGAGGGTGTTGTCGGGGGTCTGCAGGTATACCCCGCCCGGCGACGCCTCCACGGGACGGGTCCCCGCCCCGGCGCGGCCCTCCCTGGCCACGCCCGGCGCCGCGAACACCCGCACCTGGTCGCGCGGGACGCGCACCTTCAGCCCCCCGGCCGCCACCTCGACCTCCCGGTCCTCCGGAC
>DASWBR010000047.1:0-4967 GCA_036390495.1 Candidatus Deferrimicrobiaceae bacterium
CGGCTGGTGCCTGGCGGGCGACGTGGTCACGATGGACGAGGACGGGTACGTCCAGTTCCTCTCCCGCGAGGACGACCTGATCAAGTCGTCCGGCTACCGGATCGGGCCCGAGGAGATCGAGGAGGCGCTGGTGATGCACCCCGCGGTCGCCGACGCCGGAGTGGTCGGCGTTCCCGACCCGGTCATCGGCCAGAAGACCAAGGCGTTCGTGCAGTTGAAGCCCGGCGTTGCGGCGTCCGAGGAGCTGAAGAAAGAGCTCGTCGAGCACTGCAAGGGGAAGATCGCCGTCTACAAGCTGCCCCGCGAGATCGAGTTCATCGACGCCATGCCGCGCACGGCGGTAGGGAAGCTCCTGCGGCGGATTCTGCGCCAGCAGGAAGTGGAGAAGTCGAAGAAATAGCGCCGGAAGCAGGCGCCGCGCGCCCGCGCGGCGCCGAAGGGGGGAGGGCCCGGGGGTGCAACGCCCCCGGGCCTTTTTTGCGCCGCCCGTTCAGTCCCCGAGCCACATCCCGATTCGACGCGTGGACGGGACGTTGTCCAGAACGCACTTGAGAATCGCCAGGATCGGAATCCCCAGGAGCAGCCCCATCCCCCCCCACAGCCAGCTGAAGAAGAGGAGCGCCGCCGTCGAGGAGGTGGCGTTCAGGTGCACGCCCCCGCCGACGAACCGGGGGACCAGGTAGTTGATGGCGACCAGGTGGAAAACGGTCACCGAGGTGAACAGGACGATGATCTGCTGGGGTGCGTCGATGGTCACGAGGGCCATGACGAGGGGGGGCAGGAGCGCCAGGATCAGCCCGAGGTACGGGACGGTGCTCAGCACGCCGCTCAGGATCCCGAGCAGGATCGGGTACGGCAGGCCCACCGCCAGGAACACGAGGGCGGAGGCGCCGGAGAGGATGCCGGCCACCACCCCGTTCCCGACGAGGAACTTCCTCATGACCCCCTCGATGTCGACGAGGATCTCCCCCACCGTGTCGCGGTACTCGCGGGGGAACATTTCCCGCGTCCGCCGGGTGAGCGGCTCCCGGTCCGCCAGCATGAAGTAGACCAGGAACGGGACGAAGCTGAGGAAGAAGATGGTGTTGGAGAGGGACCCCAGGCCGCGGAGGATGGAGCTTCGGAACGTTTCGGCCTCCCGGACAACCACCTGCGACGCGGGCGGCGGGGGGCCGGCCCCCCGCGCCGGGGAGATCCCCCGCCCTGCCTCGGAAACGAGCCGGTCCACCTCCTCGAACCGTTTCGAGAGCTTCTCCACCACCGGCGCCGAGCGGATCTTCGCGGCGATCGTCGGGAGGTCCTTGAGGAAGCTCTCCGCGCCGAGGTACGCGAGGGAGAAGACCCCGTAGATCAAGGCGACGAACAGGAACACGACGATCCCGCTGGCGTGCTGGCGGCGCAGCCGGGTCCGCACGCAGAGGAGGTGGACTATCGGCTCCAGGGCGAAGGCGAGCAGGAGCGCGGAGAAGAGCGTGAGGAAGACGGAGGCGGCGTAGTGGAGAAGGGCAACGACTCCCAGGACCGCGAGGACCGTGGCGCCTGTGCGGATGAGGTTCAGGTCCGCGACGACGCGCTGGTCGCGGGGTTCGGGCCTGCGTTCCGGCTCCCCGGCAGGCCCGGGGGGAGCGGGCGGGCCTTCCGGCCGTTCTGTGGTGGCGGGGTCGGCCATGCCCCTACTGTAGCGTGTTTCCGCCCGGCCGCATACGCCCCGTTTGACATCGGGACGGGAAACGGCGATCTTGGGGACGATGGGTGCCGCCCCTTCCCACACCATCGAGATCCGCGTCCGGTTCGGCGAGACCGACCCGTACGGCGTGGCGTACTTCGCGGCGATCCTCGACTACTTCAAGCGCGGGATGGACGAGTTCCTCCGCTCCCGGGGGCTCTCCCCCGACCTCGCCTACCGGAACCGGAAACGGAACTTCGGGTTTCCCGTCGTGGCGACCCGGTGCCGGTACCGCGCCCCCGTGCGGTTCGACGACCTGCTGACGCTGCGGACCCGGGTCGCGCGGGTCGAGCGGAACGGCGTCACCTTCGGCTTCTCCCTTTTCCGCAACGAGAGGGGAAAGGATGTCCTGGCGGCCGAGGGGGCGGTTTCCTGCCGGTCGATCGACGCCTCCTGGAAGACGGTCCCCCTCCCCCCCGAACTGAAGGCGATCCTAACCAGCGCCTGACGCAGCGAGGACGGCGTCGAGCTTCCGCCGGAACCGTCCGACGAGCACGGCAACCGCGGCCGGGGAGAGGTCCCGCCCCTCGATCTTGAACACGTCCACGCCGGCCGCGACCCAGGAGGAGAGCTCCTCCTCGAGGGAACGCGGCTCCCTCGGGACGGGTAGCCCCCGGCAGACGAGGCGGCAGCTCCCCCCCCGCTTCGGGGAGACCAGCGCTCCCCCCGCTCCCTCCGCGGCGTACGCCGTCAGGCCGCACTTCCCGTGCAGGAGGAACTCGGCCCGGCACCACCCGAACACCTCGACCCGCAGCCCCGACGCCTCCCGGATGGCCGGGACCTCCTCCGGGAGGACCGCGGAGGGGAGGACGATCGCGTCCGCCCCGAGCTCGCGGTAGGCGCGGGCGTCCTCGGGGTTCATCGCGGTCAGCCCCACGGAGGCGCAGAGCGGGAGGCCCGGGAACTCCCCGCGCACCAGGGAGATCACCCCGGGATCGTTCAGGATCACCTCGTCGACCCCCTCGTCCCGGAGGCGGCGGACGGACGCGAGGAACTTGGCGACCCCGCCTGCGGGGGGGACGGCGTTGACCGCGGCGTGGAACCTCGCACCGGCTCGCCGGCAGGCGGCGGCAGCGGAGGCGACCTCCCCGGCGGGGAGGCCGGTACGCCCCCCCCGGGAGAGGGTCCGGACGCCCGAGTAGACGGCGTCGGCCCCGGCGGACAGGGCTGCGTCGACCGCCGGGAGGGAACCGGCGGGGGCGAGGAGGATCGGGAATGCCGGGACCATGAATCATTATATCCGGCGTTCCCCGCGGTCGGCGGGACACTCTTGCCAGGGGGAGACATTCCTGGTTCTGACCCGGGACGAAGGGAAGGGGTGCCCTCCCACTGCTGGGAAGGCGTGTCCCCCGCCCGGCGGTTTTATTTGGGCGGTTTTTTTTGGTTGACTTGGTGCGATTCCCGGGTATCGTATTGTCGATTGTATACAGGTTTACTTCGCGCCCTTCCTATCACGTGCCGATACAAGGCGGGTAGCCGGAAGACATGCTCTTCGATTACGCAACGGTACTGGTCTTCATCCTGCTCGGGGCGGTCACCGTCGCCCTCATGCTCGGCCTCTCGCGCCTCCTGGCCCCCAGCGCCCCCTCGGCGGTGAAGCTCTCCACCTACGAGTGCGGCGAGGTGCCGTACGGCACCTCCTGGGTGCAGTTCAACATCCGGTTCTACGTGGTGGCGCTCATCTTCATCATCTTCGACGTCGAGGTGGCCCTCCTCTACCCCTGGGCGGTGATCTTCCAGCGGCTGGGGCTCCTCGCCTTCGTCGAGGCGTTCATCTTCATCGTGATCCTCCTGGCCGGGCTGGCGTACCTGTGGAAGGAAGGGGACCTCGAGTGGGTCCGCTCCCTCCAGGAGACCCCGGCGCGGAAAGGCGTGAAATGAGCCACGATCCGGCGCACGGCCAGCCCCCCGCCGGGGGCGCCCCGGCGGTTCCTCCCGCCCTGGCCCCGGAGGGGCAGGTCCTGATCGGGAGCGGGGACCTGTTCGTCAACTGGGCCCGCAAATCCTCCCTCTGGTACCTCCTGTTCGCCACGGCGTGCTGCGGCATCGAGCTGATGCAGGCGGGCGCGTCGCGGTACGACCTCGACCGGTTCGGCGCCGTCTTCCGCGCCACCCCGCGCCAGTCGGACCTGATGCTGGTGGCCGGCACGATCACGCACAAGATGGCGGAGCGGGTGAAGCGGCTCTACGACCAGATGCCCGAGCCCAAGTACGTCATCGCCATGGGGTCGTGCGCCAACACCGGCGGCCCGTTCTACAAGGACTCGTACTGCGTGGTGAAGGGCGTGGACCTGATCATCCCCGTGGACGTCTACATCCCCGGCTGCCCCCCGCGCCCCGAGGCGCTGATCGACGGGATCATGCGGCTGCAGAAGATCATCATGCAGAAGAAGAATTTCGGCGCCAAGGCGTAGTCCGGAAAGGAACCCGTTGGAGGCCCAGGCCGTCTTCGACATGCTGAAGGGGAAGTTCGGCGACGCCGTCGTCGAGTTCCAGGGGGAGGGGTTCTCCCCCCCCTTCGTGGTCGTCGCCCCCGCCGCGGTGAAGGAGGTCGCCCGGTTCCTCCGGGACGACCCGGCGCTCTCCTTCGACTCGCTGATGTGCCTGTCCGGCGTGGACTACAAGGACCGGTTCGCCGTGGCGTACCACCTCCACTCCCTTTCGCACCGCCACGCGGTCGGCCTGAAGGCGTTCCTCCCGCGCGAGACCCCGTCTCTCCCCACGGTCGACGACGTCTGGCCCGCGGCCAACTTCCAGGAGCGGGAGGCGTTCGACCTCTACGGGATCGTGTTCGAGGGCTCGAAGGATCTCCGGCGCATCCTGCTGCCGGAGGACTGGGAAGGGCACCCGCTGCGCAAGGATTACAAGTACCCCGAGTTCTACCACGGGATCAAGGTATGACGATCCGCCCCGAAGCGCTCCCCACGCAGGAGATGACGATCAACATGGGGCCGCAGCACCCGAGCACCCACGGGGTGCTCCGGGTGATCCTGACCACCGACGGCGAGGTGGTGGTCCGGGCGCTCCCCGACGTCGGGTACCTGCACCGGGCGCTCGAGAAGATCGGGGAGCGGGTCACCTACGCCCAGTTCATGCCGTTCACCGACCGGCTCGACTACCTGGCGGCGATGAACTGCAACTGCGCGTGGGCGTGGGCGGTGGAGAAGCTGGCGAAGATCGAGGTCCCGGAGCGCGCCGAGTACCTGCGCGTCATCGTCTGCGAGCTGAACCGCATCTCCTC
>DASWBR010000048.1:0-12668 GCA_036390495.1 Candidatus Deferrimicrobiaceae bacterium
ACGGTCAGGCGGTCGCCGCACAGCGGGTTGTCCCCCTCCGCCGTCCGGTTGGCGTCCGGCAGGTCGTGGAAGTTCCTCGGGCGGCGGTTGTGGTCGACGATGATCTCCTGGTACAGCGCCCGGAGGTCCGTCATCAGGCGAAAACCTCCCTCGCCTTCCGGATTCCCGCGACGAGGGACTCCACGTCCGAGCGGGTATTGTAGAGCCCGAACGAAGCGCGGGCGGTAGCAGGTAGCCCCAGGCGGTCCATCAGGGGCATGGCGCAATGGTGACCCGCGCGGATTGCGACCCCCTCGTGGTCCAGGATGGTGGCCAGGTCGTGGGGGTGCACCCCTTCCAGCGTGAACGACAGGATGGCCGCCTTTTCCGGAGCGGTGCCGGCGATCCGCACGCCGGGAATCGCCCCGACGGCGTCCGTGGCGCATTCGAGCAACTCCCGCTCGTGTGCGGCCACGGCCTCCCGCCCGATCCCGTCGAGGTAGTCGAGGGCCGCGTGGAGGCCGACGGCTCCGGCGATGTCGGGGGTCCCGGCTTCGAACCTGTGGGGGATCCCGTTGTAGGTGGTCTTCCCGAACGTCACCCGGAGGATCATGTCCCCGCCCCCCTGGTACGGCGGCATCGCCTCCAGTCGCTCCGCCTTGCCGTATAGCACGCCGATCCCGGTGGGGCCGTACACCTTGTGCCCCGAGAAGGCGTAGAAGTCGCACCCGAGTTCCCGGACGTCCACCGGCATGTGGGGGACGGCCTGCGCACCGTCCACGAGCACCGGAACGTTCGCGGCGCGGGCCATCGCGACCATCTCCCGGACCGGGTTGACCGTCCCTATGGCGTTGGACACGTGGGTCACCGCGGCCAGGCGGGTCCGGGGGGAGAGCCGTTTCCCGTACTCCGCCAGGTCGAGCACCCCCGCGTCGTCGATGGGCGCCACCCGGAGCGCCGCCCCGGTCTGCGCGCACACCATCTGCCAGGGCACGATGTTGGCGTGGTGCTCCATGGCGGTGACCAGCACCTCGTCTCCCTCCCGGAGAAGCGGCCGGAGAAAGGATTGCGCGACAAGGTTGATCGCCTCGGTCGCCCCCCGTACGAAGATGATCTCCCGCTCATCGCGCGCGTTCAGGAACCGGGCCACCCTCGACCGGGCCCCCTCGTAGCCCCTCGTCGCCCGATCGGAAAGGGTGTGGACGCCGCGGTGCACGTTGGCGTTCGAGGTGGTGTAGTACCGCCGCACGGCGTCGATCACCGGCCTGGGCTTCTGGGTGGTCGCGGCGTTGTCCAGGTAGACCAGCGGTCTCCCGCCGATCTTCTGCTTCAGGATCGGGAAATCGTCCCGCACCCTCTCCGGGTCGAAGACGGACGGGGGCGCGTGCAGGGCCAGCGCCCCGTTACCCCGTTTCACGGAGAATCTCCCTTGCGCCTCGGGAATCGGGAAGCCAGGAGGCCAGCTTCGATTCCACGGTGCGACGGATGCCCGGGAGATCGAACCGCCGCAGGACTTCGCCCGCGAAGGCCCACGTGAGCAACCCTTTCGCGGATTCCACGTCGATCCCGCGCGAGCGCAGGTAGAACAACTGTTCCTCGTCCAGCGTCCCCACCGTTGCCCCGTGGGTGCACTTCACGTCGTCGGCGTGGATCTCGAGCTGGGGACGGCTGTCCGCCTCGGTATCCTTCGACAGGAGCAGGTTCCGGTTGGTCTGCCGGGCATCCGTCCCCTGCGCGTCACGCCGGACGATCACGCGTCCCCGGAAGACGCCCCGGGCCTGGTCGCGGAGGACGCCGTGGAAATATTCCCGGCTCGACCCCGAAGGCATCGCGTGGTCGACCGTGACGAAGTGATCCGCGTGCTGGCGGACCTTGCCGAGGTAGAGCCCGTTCAGGAGGCACTCCGCCCTCTCCCCGTCCAGCACCGCGTGGATGTCGTACCGGGAAAGCTTCGCTCCGAAGGAGGCGGAGTGCGCGGCGAACCGGCTCCCCTCCCCCTGCCGGGACCGCAGCGTCGCCACGCTCCACGCCGCGTCGCCGTCCTCCTGGATCCGGTAGTGGGTTACCGCACTGTTCCGGCCGGCCACGATGTCCGTCATGGAATTGACGAAATATCCGGCCTCTCCCCTCCCCGCGTAACGCTCCACGATCGTGACCCGGGAGTTCTCACCGGCGATGACCAGGTTTCGCGGGTGCGACATGACCGGGCGCTCCGCCGAAGAGGACAGGAAGAGCAGGTGGACCGGTTCCGCGATTTCCGTGTCCTTTCCGAGGTGGAGGAAGGCTCCGTCCTCCATCAGCATCGTGTTGAGGTCGGTGAACGGGTTCAGCGGGGCCCGGGAGAAGTACGGGACAAGGCCGTCCAGCTCCCCGGAAATGGCCTCCGCGAGGGAACCCAGATGCGCCCCCGGCGGCAGGGCATTTTGCGCGGAGAGCTCCCGGCGATATCTCCCGTCGAGGAAGACCAGCACGTTGGCAGCCCCTTCCCGCGGGAGCAGCGGGGCGACGTCTCCCGGGGAGAGCGTCCCCCCGCTCGGCGTCAGTTCGAACTCCCCCCCCTCGAGGGACGCCAGGGGCGTGTACTTCCAGTCCTCCTCCTTTGCGGCGGGGAAGCCGGACTCCAGGAAACGGGTCAGCGCCTCGTCGCGCAACCGGCGCATCCAGGCGGGCCGCCGCCCCCCGTTCCCGGTCACCCGATCGTAGGCGGAGAGGTACCTGTCCCGGGTCGCGGCAGCCAGCGTCATTGGCGGACCTCCGCTCCGCGCGCCTCTGGCGCCTGGACCCACCCGTACCCGCGTTCCTCGAGTTCCAGCGCCAGGTCGCGGCCTCCCGACCGCACGATCCGCCCGTCCGACAGGACGTGCACGAAATCCGGCACGATATGGTTCAGCAGCCTCTGGTAGTGGGTCACGACGACGATCGCGCGCTCCGGCCCCCGGAGCCGGTTCACCCCCGCGGCGACGACTTTCAGCGCGTCGATGTCCAGTCCGGAGTCGGTCTCGTCGAGGATCGCCAGTCTGGGCTCCAGGATCGCCATCTGCAATATCTCGTTCCGCTTCTTCTCTCCTCCGGAGAAACCGTCGTTCACCGACCGCAGCAGGAGCTCCTCCTCCATCTCCACGAGGCGGACCCGCTCGCGGACGGCGTCGCGGAATTCCAGCACGTCGAGTTCCTGGAGCCCGCGGTGCTTGCGCACGGCGTTCAGGGCCGACTTCAGGAAGTGGAGGTTGCTCACCCCGGGGATCTCGACCGGGTGCTGGAATGCGAGGAAGATTCCCTCCTTCGCCCGCTCCTCCGGGGGCATCGCGAGAAGGTCCCGACCCTCGAAGAGGATCGTCCCCTCCGTCACATGGTACGTATCCCTTCCGGCGATGACGTTCGCGAGGGTGCTCTTCCCCGAACCGTTCGGGCCCATGATGGCGTGCACCTCGCCGGCCCGCACGGAGAGGTCGATTCCCCGGAGGATCGTCCGATCGCCGATCGCGGCGTGGAGATTTTCTATTTTCAGCATGTCGCTTCCCTTCCCTTGACGGTATGTGGAGCCGCAGGGCCGTTCACCCGACGCTCCCCTCGAGGCTGACCTCCAGCAGCTTGCGGGCCTCCACCGCGAACTCCATGGGGAGGTTGCGGATCACCTCGCTGCAGAAACCGCTCACGATCATCGACACCGCGTCCTCCCGGGACAGGCCGCGCTGCTGGCAATAGAAGAGCTGGTCCTCCCCGATCCGGGAGGTGGACGCCTCGTGCTCCACCTTCGCCGTGCGGTTCTTCACCTCGATGTACGGGAAGGTGTGGGCCCCGCACCGGTCGCCCAGGAGCAGGGAATCGCACTGGGTGAAGTTGCGGGCGCCCTCCGCCGAACCGAGCACCTTGACCAGCCCGCGATAGGTGTTCTGCCCCTTCCCCGCGGAAATCCCCTTGTTCACGATCGTGCTCCGGGTGTTCTTCCCGATGTGGGTCATCTTCGTCCCGGTATCGGCCTGCTGGAAGTTGTTCGTCAGCGCGACCCCGTGGAACTGCCCCACCGAGTCGTCCCCCTTGAGGATCACGCTGGGATATTTCCAGGTGATCGCGGACCCCGTCTCCACCTGCGTCCAGGAGATCCGGGAGTTCCTCCCCGCGCACAGCCCGCGCTTGGTGACGAAGTTGTAGATCCCCCCCCGCCCCTCCTTGTCGCCCGGGTACCAGTTCTGCACCGTCGCGTACCGGATCTCGGCGTCCTCCAGGGCGACCAGCTCCACCACGGCGGCGTGCAGCTGGTTCGTGTCGCGGCGAGGCGCCGTGCACCCCTCGAGGTAACTCACGTAGGAGCCCGCGTCCGCGATGAGCAGGGTCCGCTCGAACTGGCCGGTGTTCGCGGCGTTGATCCGGAAATAGGTGGAAAGCTCCACGGGGCACCGCACGCCCGGCGGGACGTAGCAGAACGAGCCGTCGGTGAACACGGCCGAGTTCAGCGAGGCGAAGAAGTTGTCGTTATGTGGGACCACGGTCCCGAGGTACTTCTCGACCAGTTTCGGGTATTTCTGAACCGCCTCGGAGAAGGAGCAGAAAAGGATCCCCACCTTCGCCAGCTCCTTCTGGTAGGTGGTGGCGATCGAGACGCTGTCGAACACGGCGTCCACGGCGACGCCCGCGAGGACCTCCCGCTCCTGCAGAGGGACCCCCAGCTTCTCGTACGTCCGCAGCAGCTCCGGGTCCACCTCGTCCAGGCTGCGCGGGCCGTCCTTCGTATTCCTGGGGGCGGAGTAGTACGCGATCTCCTGGAAGTCGATGGGAGAATAGCAGACCGTGGACCAGCGCGGCTCGATCATGGTGAGCCAGTGCCGGTAAGCCTTGAGGCGGCGCTCGAGCAGGAACTCCGGCTCGCTCTTCCGCGCCGAGATCTTTCGGATGGTGTCCTCGCTCAACCCCTTCGGGATGGTGTCCGACTCGACGGGCGATACGAAACCCCACCGGTATTCCCGGTCGACCCACCCCTTCACCTGGTCCGCCGCGCTTCCCATGTCCGCTCCTATCGAACGCCCGTTATGCGCCCGTCATGCCTGATTGTCGGCCGCAACGACTCCAGCCGGTTTCCCCGCCCCGGTGGAGGGGGTTCGCCCCGATCGGCCTCTCCGGCTCCCCTTCCGCGCGAGTTCCGCCACGGTGACGCCGTCCAGCACGCTCCGGAGCTGCCGGTTGATCTGCCGCCAGTTCCTCTGGACGGAACACCCGGGCTCCAAAGTGCACCGGCACGCATTCCCGCTGCACTCCGTCAGCGCGATGGCCCCTTCCACCGCCTCCACCACCTCGGCCAGGGTGATCCGTTCCGGAGGCCGCGAGAATCGGTACCCTCCGCGGGGCCCGCGCACGGATGCCACGAGTCCTTTCCGGGAGAGGAGCTTCAGCAGCTTGCTGACCGTGGGCTGCCCGACCCCGACGGCTCCCGCGATCCCCGTCGCGGTGTGGACTGCGGATGGGTCGCCCGCCATGTATCCCATCACCACGGTCCCGTAATCCGCCATCCGGCTCAGACGCACGAATCCGCTCCCTCCCATATACTGTACCAATTTAGTCCTGTTTATCCTTTGACGTCAAGGCACGGGAAAAGATTCCCGAAGGGACCTGCCCGTTCCGGGGGGGAAATATATAATGGGAAAATCCGGGGAGGGAAAATCGCGGTGCGGAAAAACTGTCTCCATCCCCTGTCCGTTCTCCTTCTGCTCCTCCTTCCGGCAACCGGACTGTGCGAGGGGATCGCCGGGTGCGCGACGATCGCCGGGATCCTGTCTGTGTATCCTCCGATGACGGTCCGGAAGTCGGAGGGGCCGGTCGGCCAAATCCGGAACGGCGGGGAACTGCCCGGGTGTCGCGTGCAGGCCTCCTGCCCGACGGCGCTGATCTCCGGGGAGGTGGACCCGGCGGACGCCCTGCGGATCTACTTCGCCGGCACCGGCTGGTCGGAAGACGATCCCCTCGCTGCCGACGGCCCCGGCGTGACCGCCTTCGTCTTCCGGAAGGGCGGGATCTCGTGCCGGGTGGAAGGCGGGGCCCACGCCGGGATCGAGGGCGGGAAGACCTGGACGGCGGAGAGATACGACATCTCGGTGGAGTGCGCGCGGCGGCCGGAGTGAACCTGCGACGCGGAGGGGATCCATGAAGCTGGACACGATGACGTACGAGAGGGATGGACGGGTCGGTCGCCTGACGCTTTCCCGCCCCCGGCTGCTCAACGCGATGAATTTCCAGGGCGCCCTCGACCTGAACGCGGCCGCCGAGGCGATCCGCGACGACCCGGATGTCCGGCTCGTGCTGATCCGGGGCGCAGGTCGGGCGTTCTGCACGGGGATCGACCTGAAACAGCTCTCGGGGGGAGAGACGCCGGTCGCGTATTACGAAAGCTGGGACCGCGCGCTGCGGGTTCTTGAGCACGCCGAAAAGGTGCTGATCTGCGCCATGCACGGGTACGCGCTGGGCGGGGGGTTGCAGCTGGCGCTGGCGTGCGACATCCGGATCGCGACCGGGGATTGCCAGATGGGGCTCCCGGCGATCCGGGAAGGGATCGCCCCCGGCCTCGGGACCTTGCGGCTGCCCCGGTTCATCGGGCTGGGTCGCGCGAAGCGGATGGCGCTCTCGGGGGAAAACGTGGACGGCCGCCGCGCGCTGGAGATCGGGATGGTCGACCATCTCGTGAACGCGGAGACGTTCGAGGAGGAAGTGAACGGCCTGGTCGGGGAATACCTCCGCGTCTGCTCGGAGGGGACGCGGCAGACCAAGATGCTGCTGAACCTGTCGTTCGACATGCCGCACGGCCAGTTCTTCGAGGAGTACCTCCGCCGGCAGCGGATCGCCCTCGCGTCCCCGGACCACCAGGAAGCCATGGAGGCGTACCGGGAAGGGAGGCCCCCCTCCTTCCGCGCGTGAAGGGTTTCCTCTTCAGAGCCCCCTCGCCCACTCGGGCCGGAGCATGCCGCGGGGAGCTCCTTTCCGCGCCGCGTCGATGAGGGCGAGGATCCTCTCCTTGTCGCCGGGCAGCTTCATCCCCCGGATGGGGAGGTAGTTCGAGGCGTGTTCCGTGCCGAACTTGCACTCCGTGAGGTCCAGGTCTTCCACGAACCACCGGAGTTCCTGCAGGGATTGCATCCGGTCGATCACCCGGAACCCGCCGCCCATGATCTCCTCCTCGTAGAGCCGTTCGTACGGTCCCAGCATGAGCGTGAGCGCGGCCAGGAACGGAGGGTCGATGGCGTTGACGACCCGGGCCGAATCCTTCGCGTGGGCCCGGCTGCCGTCCACCCCGCCGAGCCCCAGGAGGATGATGGCGGACAGGCGCATCCCCGCGCCGGCGGCTTTCCGGCACCCTTCCACGATCTGCCCCGACGTCACGCCCTTCCGGATCTTCCGGAGCAGCTCGTCGTTCCCCGTCTCGATCCCGAGGTAGAGGAGGTCCAGCCTGCGCTCCCGGAACGCCTTCAGTTCGTCGATCGTCCGGACGGCCAGGTTCCGCGGGCCCGCGTACGCGCTGATCCGTTCCAGGGCGGGGAACCGGCGGTTCATGAGGTCGAGGACCTTCACGAGGTGGGCGGCCGGCGCTTCCACCGGGTCCCCGTCGGCGAGGAAGATCCTCCGGGCGCCGGGGTACCGCCGGGCCATCTCCACGACCTCCCGCTCCAGTTCCTCGTAGGGCCGGACGACGTACTCCTTCGTCCTGTACATGGCGCAGAACGCGCACCGGTTCCACGAGCAGCCGAGCGTCACCTGGAAGATCAGGGAATCCGCCTCGGACGGCGGGCGAAAAAGCGGCATGTCGTATTCCATGCTTCCCTCCACGGTACAATATTACGATGCCACAGGATGCGAAGGGGGCCCACAGATGACGAACGGGGAGAACCGCCTGACCGCCCACATCCGGGAGCAGATGCGTTCGGCCCACTGGCTTCTCGGGGAAACCGTTTCGGACGTGACGGAGGAGATGGCTCACTTTTCCCCTCCGGGGAAGGCGCTCCCGATCGGGGCCGCCTACGCACACTATGTAACGGGGGAGGACTGGATGGTCCACGTCCTGTTCCAGGGGAGTGCCCCCCTTTTCTCGGGAGCGTGGGCGGGCCGCACCGGGCTCTCGGAGCTCCAGCCCGGCCCGGAACCGGGCCGGGACTGGACCGCCGATTTCGAGGGGTGGATCCGGCGCGTGCGGATCGACCTGAGGACGTTCGGGGAGTACGCCAAGGCGGTGTACGACGCCACGGACGCCTACCTGGCCGCCCTACCGGACGAGGCCCTCTCGCGTCCGCTGGACCTGTCGGGAATGGGAATGGGGGTGCAGTCGGTCGGTTTCGTTCTGAACAACGCGCTGCTCGGCCACGCCTATTGCCACTGCGGGGAGATCTCCGCCGCGAAGGGATTCCTGGGGAAGAAGGGGTATCCCTTCTGAGGGAATGCGGAACGGGAAGGTGGCCGGCCCGCCGCCCCCGCCGCCGGGGGGTCAACGGAGTTTGGGGAGGCTCCAGCCGAGATATATCGCCGCAGTGCGCAGCGACAGGGTCGTCAGGAACGCGGCGGCCGTTACGACGGGCGGGTGGAACCCCGCCGCGGTGAGGAGGACGAAGGAGAGCCCCCCCAGCAGCGCCGCCGTGGCGTAGAAGTCGGCGTGGAGGACCATCGGAATCTCCAGCACGAGGAGGTCGCGCAGCGCCCCGCCCCCCGCCCCGGTCAGGGCCGCGAGCACCACGACGCTCCACGGCGCAAGGTCCGCCGCGGATCCCGCCGAGGCGCCGATCACCGCGAAGACGGCCAGTCCGAGCGCATCCACGAGGAGAAAGGCCCGGTCCTCGTCCAGGAACTTCCTCCCCTTCGCGGCGTAATGCCATGCGCAGGCCAGCAGGCAACCCAGGAGCGAGAACAGGGCGTACAGGTTCGTGGTGAATGCGACCGGGGTCCGGTGAAGGAGGGCGTCCCGGACGACCCCGCCGCCCATGGCCGTCGCGAACCCGAGGACGAGGATGCCGAGGAGGTCGAGGCTCTTCCGGATCGCCTTGAACGCGCCGGACATCGCGAACGCGCACGTCCCGACCAGGTCGAAGAGCAGGAAGAGGGATTCCTGGGTCACGGAAGCGGGGGGGGCGGCTACACCGCCGCCTCCCCGATGACGACCTCCACGATCCTTCTCTCCGTCCCCCGCAGCACGGCGAGTCGGGCGAGGTCCCCGGCCGATACCTCGGACAGGAGGCGGTGCAGGTCGTCGACGCTCTCCACCGAGCGTCCGTTCATCTCCACCACGATGTCGCCCGGCAATATCCCGGACTCCCCTGCCGGGCCGCGCGGATCGAGGGACACCACTTCCACGCCGGACTCCCGGGGGAGTTCGAAGAAGCGCGCCATCCGACGCGACAGCGGCCTCCGCTGCCCCGTGATCCCGAGATACCCCCTGCGGACCTTCCCGTGGGCGAGGATCTGGGACACCACGTGACGGGCGGTGTTGGAGGGCACGGCAAAGCCGATGCCCTGGGCGACGGCGATGATGGCGGTGTTGACCCCTACGACCCTGCCCCTGGAATCGACCAGCGGTCCGCCGGAATTCCCGGGGTTCAGGGGGGCGGTGTGCTGGATCACGTTCTCTATGAGACGCCGGTCCAGGCTCCGCATCCCCCGGCCGGTTGCGCTGACCACTCCCGTGGAGACGCTGGACTGGAAACCGAGCGGGTTGCCGATGGCGATCACCAGCTGCCCCACACGGAGCGCCGAGGAGTCCCCCAAAGCAGCGTACGGGAGCCCCGACCCGTTCGCCCGGACCAGCGCCAGGTCGTTCGGGGGATCCGATCCGACCGGCACCGCTCCGAGGCTGGTCCCGTCGGTGAGCGTGAGCCGGACGTGGCCGGCTTCCCGCACCACGTGGTGGTTCGTCAGGACGTACCCGTCCGGCGTCAGGAGGACCCCCGAACCCGCGCCGATCGCCTCCACCCCGTTTCCGGCCGGGGCGTCGCGTCCCACCGAGATGCTGACCACCGAAGGGCCGACCGCCTCCACCACGGTCGTCACGGCGCGGGAATACGCGTCCAGCAGGTCGGTGTCGCTCTTCCCCGCCGGACTCACCTCGCACCGGCCGGGCGCCGGAGAACCTTCTTCCCCCGGCCCGTGGATCCAGCGCAACGCATCGGGATGCCCGCCCGTCATCGGATCGGCTCCTGCCCGTCCGTCCCCTTCGACTTCGCGGCCCATTTCGCGATCCCCCACGCGGCGATCGTCATGCCGTCCCAGATGCCGCCGTTTCCGATGTTCTCCTCGATCTCGGCGGGCGTCGCCCGGACGAGTTCGAACTCCTCCGTCTCGTCCGGGGTTCCCCCGACGAATCGCAGGTCCCGCCCGACGTATACCCGGCACATCTCGTCGGTGACCCCGTTATAGGGGTTGAATTCCCCTACGGGTGTCAGAACCGCTGCGGAATAACCGGTCTCCTCCTCCAGTTCCCGATGCGCGGCCTGCAGGTGCGTGAAACCGTCCTTCAGGCTCCCGCAGGGGAACTCCAGGCTCTCCCTCCCGAGGAGGTAACGATACTGGTTCACCAGGAGCACCGACCCGTCCGCAAGGACCGGGACGACCATGGAGGAGCCATTCGTGTGCACGTAATGATACTCGCCCGGTTTCCCCGACGGCAGCTCGAACGTGTCCTTCCTGTACGTCCACCAGGGATTCCTGGACACGATGGACTCTGTTAGTTTCCTCCATTTTTTCAACGCCATGCCAGGTGCTCCTTCGCGCAACGGTTGAGGATATGCTACTCCAGGTATTTCTTCAGGTGGCCGATCGTGGCCGGCCACGCTTTCCGTGTTGCCGCCAGGTTCGCCCCGTCCCGGCCGTCCTGGGCGCGCAGGAAACCGTGCCCGGCTCCCGGGTAGGTGTGCCCGATGAACGTTTTCCCGAGTTCCTTCAATTTCTCCGCCGCGGGGCCCACCGTGGCGTTCACCCGGGCATCGTCTTCGCCGTATAGCCCGAGCACCGGGGCCCGTATCGCCCCCAGCGAGTCAGGTCCCGGGGAAGTGCCGTAATACACCACGGCGGCGGCCAGATCGGGGCGTACCGTCGCGTAGTGAAAGCTCTGCCCACCCCCCCAGCAGAATCCCACGGTGGCGACCTTCCCCTTCGCGGCCGGCAGGTTCCTTCCGTAGCGGGCCACGGCGTCCAGCATGGCCACGACATCCGGCGTCGAAAGGCCCCGGACCGCCTTCACCACGTCGTCCCGGCTCCCGAATCTGTCGGTCCCCCCGCCGCCGGGCCCCTTGCCGGACAGGAGATCGGGGGCGATGGCGATGAACCCGTCCGCGGCCAGCCTGTCCGCGACGGCGCGGATCCAGTCGGTCAGCCCGTAGACCTCCTGGATGACGATCACCACGGGCGCCTTGTCCTTGCGTTCCGGGTAGGCGATGAAGGCCGCGACGCCCGTCTCCTTGCCGGGAACGGCGATGTCGACCCATTCGTGGTGACGGGGGGAACGCTCCAGGGCGGCCTTGGCCCCCGCCTCGCCCGGGGGAATCGGGACGTTGTCCTGTGCGGACGCCCCGGGGATCATGGAACCTTCCAGTGCGAGGAGGCAAATCAGGGTTGCTGTGAACTTCCCGGCCATGGCGATACCCTCCCCTCCCGGAAAACTATTCCGTTCCTTCGCGTTTCATGGTGAACGCCCAGAAGATCCACAACACCGTGCAGATGCCGATGGTGATCATCGGATGGAGGAAGGCGCCGACGGCAGCCAGCAGGTAGAGCGGAAAGCCGAGCCGGTAATTCCGGGTGAACTTGCGGATGACCGGTTCCGGGACGCCCCTCCGGAGCAGGGCGCGGCCCTTGACTGCCGCGTTCCAGAGGAGGTTGTAGGCGATGCTGATGAGGACGAAAAGCCCCCCGTACACGGCGCTTGCCACCACGGCGCCCGGCCCGGTCAGGTAATCCGAAGTCAGGGCGGTCGTGAAAGGGACGACGGTGACCAGCATGAGCAGAAACCCGTTCGCCAGCATGAAAGCGGTGTTCGTCCTCCGCACGAACCGGAACACTTCGTGATGGTTTCCCCACATGATGAGGATGGTGCAGAAACTCGTGACGAACGAAAGGTAGGCGGGCCACTGTTTGACCAGCGCGTGGACCAGCCCTTCCGCTCCGCCCTCCACGGAATGCGGGATCTTCAACTCGAGCGCAAGGAGGGTGATCGCGATGGCGAACACGCCGTCGCTGAACGCCTCGATGCGCCCGGTATCCTTTTCCTCGTCTTTCATCAGCGCGTTTTCGGCGAGAGCCATGCCCTGAGCCCTCCCTGTCCGAGGAATCCTCCATCATTGGATGCAGGGAGCGGGATGAGCGTTCGCGTCAGAGGGATCGGATCGCCTGCAGCGCCTTTACCTCGAACACCGGGTCCGCGAAGTCGAACACGCCGGCCCCTTCCAGGTCCCTCCGCGCCAGCTCTTCGCAAAACGGGAGGACGAGGTCCATGGGGAGCCCGGCTTCGCGCAGCGCGCGCTCCAGCGTTTCCCGGCTTTCCGGGTAGACCTTGTTGGCGACCACCCGGACGTTCCGCACCCCGAGGGAGATGGACATGCCCAGGATTCGCCGCGCCGTCTCCACCGATCGCATCCCCGGCTCCACCACGATCCACAGGAGGTCCAGCCCCTCGACGACCGCGCGTCCGAACGATTCGAGCCCCGCCTCGAGGTCCAGGATCAGGTCCT
>DASWBR010000049.1:0-9232 GCA_036390495.1 Candidatus Deferrimicrobiaceae bacterium
TGATGTCCTTCATCTCCATCGAGCGGTCGAAGAATTTGTTGATCGCCGCGGTGATGTCCCGCTCGGAGGCGAGGACGAGTTCCACGGAATAGCCGGTCTTGAATCCGATCCCGTCGATGATCGCCATGTTGGAGGGGTCGGCCACGGCGACGATCATCTTCGCGCCGATACGGTTGATGGGGAGAGCGAGGTGCTTCTGGACCATCTCCTCCGGGAGGAGGCGGACGACCTCGGAATTGATCTCGTACTTGGAAAGGTCCACCACGGGGAGGTTGAACTGTCGGCCAAGGAAGGCGAGCAACTCCTCTTCCTTTATATATCCGGCCTTCACGAGGACGGTGCCGATCCGCTCCCGGGTCTTCTCCTGGGTCTCCAGCGCCGTCCGCAGCTGGTCGGCTGTGATCACGTTCCCCTTGAGGAGCATTTCCCCGATCTTCGTGGCCAGTACGGACAAGGGCTTCCCTACCTCGACGGTTCGTGGAATACGGTCGAATGTATCATATTTTCAAAGCCTTTTTCCCCACGGCGAGGAACGTCCCCCCCGGGATCTTCCTTCCGGTCCAGAGAGCAAAGCTGCGCGCCGCCTGGTAGGCCAGCATTGGCAGCCCGTCGACGGCCGGGACCCCGCGTACGCGGAGACGCCGGACCAGGGCGGTACCTCCTGCCCGGTAGACTATATCGGCAAAGAATGCGCTTTTCTGCACATCTTTTACCGGGAAATCCTCCCACTCCCCACGGAGCCCCAGGGAGGTGCACTGGACGATCAGGTCGGCAGCCCGGAACGATTCCCGCATGGTCCCCGGCCGAAGGTCCCCCGGGGAAAACGAAACGTTCGGGAGACGCGGGGACAACGCCCTGGCGAGCTCGGCCGCCCGGCGGGGATCGCGGTTGAGGACATCGATCCGGCGGGATCCGGCTTTTCCCAGGGCCCACGCGATTCCGCGGGCCGCGCCCCCGGCCCCCAGCAGGACCGCCCTCGGGAACCTCCGCCCCCAGCCCCGGGCTTCGAGCGCGTCGAGGAAACCCGCGCCGTCCGTGTTCTCCGCGTGGACCCGGCCGTCCCGCACCACCAGGGTGTTGGCGGCGCCGCACGCATCGACCGTCTCCGAGCGCGTGTCCGCCATGGCGGCGGCCTCTTCCTTGTGGGGGATCGTCACGTTTCCTCCGAGGAAGTTCGCCTCGCGGACGACCTGGAGGAACACCCCCAGGCGACCCGGCGGGAGATCGACGGGGACGTAGTAGAGCGGGAGCCCGAGTCGCGCGATGATCGCGTTGTGCATGGCGGGGCTCAAGGAGTGCGAAACGGGGTGGCCGACGACGAAGAGCAGGGAGGGATTCCCCGACCGCCGGGGCGCCCCGGGGGCGGCCATCAATCCTGGAGCTCGAGGTTCCAATACGTGAAGTCGATCACGTTCAGGAACGGGACCCACTCCCGGTGGATGGGGGTCCGCAGGGAGAAGGCGTACTCCGGGGACCAGCGGGGCGTCCGGGGGGGAACGACCAGCCGCATGCCCGCCTGATCCGGCCGGTGGCCGCCCTTGCGCTTGTTGCACGGGACGCAGCTGCACACGATGTTCTCCCAGCTCGTTTTTCCTCCCTGGGAGCGGGGAACGACGTGGTCGAGGTTCAGCTCGCTGCTGTGGAACGACCTGCCGCAATACTGGCAGGTGTTGCGGTCCCGGACGAAGATGTTCCGCCGGCTGAACCGCACGTTGCGGCGCGGGACCCGGTCGTAGGCGACCAGGACCACCACGCGCGGCACCCGGACGGCGCACCCCACCAGGCCAACCGCCTCGTCCCCCGCCGCCACGGACAGGGCGCTCCAGGAGGGGTAGTCGAACGTCTCGTACTGTTCGTTGATGGCCCGGGCGAGACCGGCGTACAGGAGACAGAAGGCGCGTCGGACGCTGGTCACGTGCACCGGGAAGAAGCCGCGGTTCAGAACCAGGACGCTCGTGTTCAGCATCGTGTCGCCCGCAGAAACATGGTGGTTCCTACTGTACCCGCCGGGTGATGGGCGGTCAACCGTTCTTCTCCGCGGCCAGCAGCGCGGCGGCGAGGCCGGGGACCTCGTCGTCCCGGACGGTCCGGAGGTCGAGGAGGAGCTTCCCCCCGGCCAGCCGGGCCACCACGGGGGGGGCCCCGCGGCGGAGCCGTTTCTCCAGCGTGCCCTCGTCGATCCCCGGCCGGTTGACGGCGACGCACGCGGTGGGGACGAAGATGTCGGGCAGCGCCCCCCCCCCCGGAGAGGTCTCCCCGCCCACTACGGACAGGACGAGAGCCGTGTCCCCCGCCCTGCGGATCGCGCGCACGAGGCGAAGCGCGCGGGCACGGACCGCCGGCTCCGGCTCGAGAAGCATCCGGAGGACCGGGACACGCTCCCGCGCCCTCCGCTCGTCTGCGTAAAGCCGCAGGACCGCCGCGAGGGCGGCCAGGCACAGCTTGTCCACCCGGAGCGCGCGGGAGAGGGGATGTTTCCGGAGCGGCGCGACCAGCTCCTCCTTCCCCACGATGATCCCCGCCTGCGGTCCTCCGAGGAGCTTGTCCCCGCTCGCCGTCACCACCCCCGGCCCCGCGGCAAGGACCTGCCGCAGGGAGGACGTCCCGGGGATCCCGTCGCGGGAGAGGTCGAGGAGCGCCCCCGAGCCCTGGTCCTCCATGACGGGGATCCCCGCGCGGGCGCCCAGTCGCGCCAGTTCGGCCGGGGAGACCTCCTCCGTGAAACCCCTCTGCACGAAGTTCGACCGGTGGACCTTGAGAAGAAGCGCCGTCTGCCCGGTGATGGCCCGCTCGTAGTCCGAAATGCGCGTCCGGTTGGTGGTTCCCACCTCCACCAGGCGCGCACCGCTTTCCGACATGATGTCGGGAACGCGGAAGGAGCCGCCGATCTCCACCAGTTCCCCGCGGCTGACGATCACTTCCCTGCCGCGCGCGAGGCCGGCGAGACACAGCAGGACCGCCGCCGCGTTGTTGTTCACCACGTGGACGCACTCGGCCCCGGTGAGGCTCCGCAGCATCCCCTCGACGTGGGACAGCCGCGTGGAGCGTTCCCCCGAGGCGAGGTCCAGCTCGAGGTTGGCGTATCCGCGCGCGGTGTCCGCCACCGCGAGGAGGGCTTCCTCCGGCAGCGGGGCGCGGCCGAGGTTGGTGTGCACCACAACGCCGGCGGCGTTGATGACGCGACGGATGGGCAGGGCCTCCCCCGCGGCGATCTCCGCGGAAAGGCGCTCGACGATCCGTTCCGTCCACGTCTCCCGGGAGGCGGTGCCGGGCGGGCCCTTTCCCGCCCGGATCCCGTCGAGAATGCGCCGGAGGGCGGACACCACCACGGCACGCGGATGGACGCGCAGCAGCTCCCGCACTGCGTCGCCCGCGAGGAGGGAAGCGACCGAGGGAAGGTTCCGCAGGCCGGGCGTCCCGGGAATAGCGCCCCGCTTCACGCCTTCGCGAGTTCCCGGAGGAGGAGGTTCTTGCCGTACTGGGCGTTCTTCCGGACGAGCTCCTCGGCGAGATCGGGGTCCTTCTTCCGGAACGCCTCGATGATCTCCTTGTGCTGCCGGATCGAGCCCTCGATTTTCCCGGGCATGGCGAGGATCAGGCGGAACCTCTGGAACTGCATGACCATGTTCTGGACGATGGCGTGGAGCTTCTCGTTTCCGCAGGCGCGCAGGAAGATGTCGTGGAACTCGTTGTGCAGGTCGAGGACCCTGCGGAGGTCCTTCTTGTGGGATGCCGCCTCCATCTGGCGGTTGACCGTCTCCATCTTCGCGATGTCCGCCGGCGTGAGGACCCTGGCCGCGCAATGGGCCGCGTATCCCTCGAGAACCATCTTCAGGTCGTAGAAATTCGAGATGTCCTGGGGCGAAATGGAAGCCACGATCGCCCCTTTCCGCGGGACGACGGAGATGAATCCTTCCGACTCCAGCTGGCGGAACGCCTCCCGGATCGGCGTCCGGCTGATCCCGAACTTGTCCGCGAGCTCCGGTTCGGCGATCCGGGTACCCGGCTGGAGCTGGCCGTTGACGATCGCGTTGCGGATGGACTCGACGATCCGCTCCCGCAGGGTCATGTGGTTGTCGATTCGGATTCTCAGCTTTTGCAATGGATTACCTCGGCAGAAGGGAAAATGAACAACGTTTTACGTATACAGTATACATATTGAATGTCAAGACAATTTTCGCGCGCCGCCAATTCCCGGCGGACCGCCCGCGGCCCTTGCGGTCCGGCCCCCCGTGCGGTACCTTCAACCCGCTTAAAAGCGATGCACCCCGGAGGTGAGCCCCATGCCCTGGACCGTCCACTCCACCGTCCCGTATCCCCTGCTCCGGGATCCGGAAACTGTCCGGATGCTCGTGTCCGCCGGCGTGGGGCCCGAGATCTACTTCTCCGGGGCGGTCCTCGACCGGCTCACCGCCGCCGAGGCGGAAACGACGGCGGAGTCGCTGCGGTCGGCCGGGATCCGCTCGCTTTCCTTCCACGCACCGTTCGAGGACGTGTGGCCCGGCGCGCGGGACGAGGGGGTCCGGACCGTATCCGTCCATCGCATCGCGCAGGCGATCGACCTGGCGACCGTCTTCCGGCCCGCAGGCATCGTGCTGCACGGCGGTTACTTCGGATGGCTCTTCGACTTCCATCCGGAGAATTGGTTCGAGCCTGCCCGCCGCTCCTTCCTGGAACTCGCCGGGCGCGCGGAGAAGGCGGGGACGGAACTGTTCGTGGAGAACGTCTACGACGAGATCCCCGACCACCTCCTCCGCCTGCGGGAGGCCGTAGGATCCCCCCGGCTGCACTTCTGCTTCGACCCGGGGCATGCCACGCTCTTCTCCCGGCTCCCCGTGCAGCACTGGGCGGAGGCTTTCGGGCGCGGAATCCGGCTGATGCACATCCACGACAACCGGGGGCTGCGGGACGACCACCTGCCGGTCGGGGAAGGGACGATCAATTTCCGGGGGGTTCTGCTGGCGGTACGCGACGCGGGGGCGAGTCCGATCCTCACGGTGGAACCGCACCGCAGGGACCACTTCCCGAGGAGCGTGGCGGGGCTCCGGGAGATCCTCTCGGCGATCGGCTGATCCGGCCCGGGCCTCCCGCGCCCCGTCTACAGTCCGCCGGCCAGGTATTCGAGGGCCTCTTTCTCCCTGTCGAACGACCGCACGTACTTCGAGAGGCCGGTGACCTGGAAGAGGTCCCGGTTGATGCGGCTCACCTCGCAGAAGGCCATGCGCCCCTCCCGCTCCATCACCTTCTCGACGACCCCGATGATGAAGGAGATGCCGATGCTGTTCACGAGGCGGGTGTCCCCGAAGTGCAGCAGGACGCGTCGGCCGCCGGCGTCGAACTGCTCGCGGACGACCTTTTCCACTTCCTCGCCGAGGAGGCTGTTGAGGTACCCCGCCACGTACACCACCAGGGTCTCCCCCTCCTCCCGGGTCCGTATCGTCAGGTTTCCCGTCATTCGCCCTCGCCGGGGGCTGCCGGTTCCGCCCCGTTCCCTTGCCCCGGTGCCGGCCCTCCGGGACCGGACTCCAGGAATTTCACCATGCGGACCACGGTGCCCTCCTGACCCGTCACGATCTCCACGTCGTCCACCAGCTCCCGGATCAGCTTGAGCCCCCAGCCCCGGTTCCTCTTCGACTCCTCCGGCGTCTTCCCCGCATGGAACCCCCTCCCGTCGTCCTGGACGAACAGCTCGATCTTTTCCGGGGAAAGGAGGTACCGGAGCCGGACCTTGCCGGACTCGGAGGCGCTGTGCTCGAACGCGTTGATGCACGCCTCGATGATCGCCATCTTGATGCGGTCCACCGTGTCGGAGTCGACGGAGGCGAACGCCGCCACCTCCTCGGCCACACGGGCCGCCACGACCTCGGAGTCGGCCTTCATCGGGAGAACCAGCTCGTACTCCAGCGGCTTCTCCCCGCGCGGCGGCGCGCCCCCCCCGGTCCGTTGCGCCTCCGGCTCCCGCTCGAGCTCCTCCAGCCCGTAGAGGTTCAGGAACAGGCGGAGCTGCGTGGGATGGGAAAGATGGATCCCGTATTGCGACGCAAGGTCCACCGCGGCAGGGTCGGCCGTCTCGTGGAGGAGCATCCATTTCCGCAGCCGGTCCGCCGGGAGCCCCTTCTCCAGCGCAAGGAGCCGGCACCGGTTCTCGAAGTGCTCCACACCGTGCGCGGCGAGGTTCCTCTCCGGCACGACGTCCACCGCCCAGACGACCAGGTTCTCCTCGGAGAACTCCTCCTCGAGGAACCCGTACGCGACGAGGTCGAAGTCGAACCGGGGCCCTCCCCGGTGGGCGCGGTATCCCGTGGACACCGACGAGATCTTCGGGAGGCGCACGCGGATCATCTCCCGCTCCATCCCGATGACGACCTCGAGGAGCCCCTTCCCCCCGAACTTCTCCCGGAACTTCCCGAAGTCGAGGAGCAGCAGCGGCACTTCCCGGAGGTCCCACTTCCGCATCAGTTCCTTCACGACCGCCACGCGCCGCGGGTGATCTCCGCCCGGCCCCTGCTCCACGGCAGCCCGCGACAGGCGGGTTTGCACGATGGAGGCGGCCACCTGGGACGCCCCCTTCCCGAGGACGCCCCGCTCGAAAGCCCAGTACAGGAAGTCCCCCAGGACCGGATCCCCGATGAACGCAAGCTGCTCGAGATCGGCCTTCATCAGCCCCTTGAACTCCAGGGCCGAGAGGATCGCCTCCCCTTCCTCCGGAGAGGTTCCCAGAAGCGAGAGGGCGCCCTCCACGGTGTCGAGCGGGAACCGGTCGCAAAGGACCCGTTTCAGGAACCGGATCGCCCGGCCGCGCTGCTGCCGTTCCGGGAACGTGTTCTCGAAGAATTCCCGCCAGTACCGGTTCAGCTTCCCCTCCGTCACGGAGAGGGCGTAGAGATTTTCCAGGGAGACGGCGTCCGCCACCTCGACGTTGCGGAAGAAGATCTCCTCCACCAGCATCCGCTGGTAGACGGGGATCCTCCCCAGGCGCTCGGAGGCCCCGGGAAGCAGGGACTCCGGGATCCGGACGCGCCGCCGATCGCACAGGTATCCCCACAGCCGGAGGGACGCCTCCGGCGCAAGCCCCACCAGTTCCAGCATCTGGAAGGTCCCGAACAGCCCTTCGCGCTTGAGGGCCGCCGTGACCCGGCCCGGCGAGGATCCGGAAAGGACCATCGGGTAGTGGCCGGACTTTATGTAGGGGCGCAGGATGGAAAGCATCGCCCCGTCGGCAACCCCCTGCAGTTTCCCCGTATACTGGAAGTCGTCGAAGAGGAAGACCGGATAGACGAGATCGCCCTCGGACGCGAAGGGGAACGAGAGCGCGTTCACCAGGGCGGAGAGGCCGTCCCCGGAGGCCGTGTATTTCCCGTGGGCCGCGAGGATTTCCCGGCATCCGGTGAACCCGTATCCGGCGAGGCGGTCGCACATCCCCTCCGGGTCGAAGGCCGCCGGCTGCGAATCCCCGAGGAAGCGGAGCAGCTGCCACAGGAATTCCTGGAGGAAATGCTGGGAGAGCGCGAGGGGATGGGAGAGGATCTGGCTGAAGGAAAAATAGAACGGGAAGGGTCGGGGAAGCCCGCCCCCACCCCCGGAGGACCGGAGATCGTGGGCGAGTTTCAGGAGCAGCGAGGTCTTCCCGACGTTGGGGGGACCGTATATCATGAACGAGGAGCCGATCCCGCGCGCCCCCTCGACCGCCGCCCGGCTCAGCGAGGAAAGTTCCTCCTCCCGGCCGAAGAAATCCTCCTCCCGGAAAGAGGCCTCCGCTCCCATGGTGCCGAAAAGACGCACTCCCGCCGTCCCTCCCGAAAGGCAAAGCCTCCGGGATAATGTAGCGTGAATCCGTTGCCTTTACAAAATTTTCATGGGATTTTCTGAACCCATGCGCGAAATCCCGCCGACGGTCCGGAAGCCCTCCCGTTACAGCGGCTCCGAGGTGCGCCGCCCCCTCCTGCCGTGGGACGAAGCGAGGGTGCGGGTCCTGCTCGCCTTTCCGGACGCCTATGAAATCGGGATGTCCCACCTGGGGATCCTGCTGCTGTACGAGATCCTGAACGCGAGAGAGGGGACGCGGTGCGAACGCGTATTCGCCCCCTGGCGGGATTACGAGGAGCACCTCCGCTCCGCCCGGGAGCCCCTTCCCTCCCTCGAATCCGGCGCCCCGGCCGGCTCCTTTGACGTGCTGGGATTTTCCCTCTGCTACGAACTCACGTACACCAATGTCCTCGCGATGCTGGACCTCGCGGGGATCCCCCTGCTGTCCGCGGACCGCGGGGAGGGCCACCCGCTGGTCCTCGCCGGTGGCGTCTGCACGCTGAACCCCGCCCCGGTCGCCCCATTTTTCGACGCAATGCTCGTGGGGGACGGGGAGGAAGCGATCCTGGAGATCGTCGCCCTCGCGGAAGAGCGGAAGGAGCGGGGGTGGAGCCGGGCGGAAATGCTCGGCCGCCTTTCGCGGATCGAAGGGGTGTACGCCCACGGGGCATCCGGGCGGGTGTCCCGCAGGGTCCTTCCCGACCTCTCGCGGTCGCCCCTTCTTCCCGCGCCGATCCTCCCCTCGATGCGCGTGGTACACGACCGCCTCGGCGTCGAGATCTCCCGCGGCTGCACCCGCGGCTGCCGGTTCTGCCAGGCGGGGTACGTCTACCGCCCCCTGCGGGAGCGCGACCCCCTGGTCGTGCTGCGGTACCTGCAGGAGGAGGCCCCGAAGACGGGTTACGACGAGGTGGGGCTCCTCTCCCTTTCCGCGGCGGACTACAGCTGCATCGACCGGCTGGTCACGGAGGCGATGGCGGCGCTCGCGCCGGACCACGTTTCCCTCTCCCTGCCTTCCCTCCGGCTGGACGCGCTGGAGGAGAACACCGTCCGCCAGATCCGGAAGGTGCGCAAGTCGGGTTTCACCCTCGCCCCGGAAGCCGGCACGGAGCGCCTCCGGCGCTCGGTCAACAAGGAGATCCCGGACGACGACGTGCTGAAGACGGCGGAGTGGATCTTCGCCAACGGCTGGCACACCCTCAAGCTCTATTTCATGGTGGGGCTGCCGGGCGAAACGGCCGAGGACGTCCGGGCCATCGGCACGCTCGCGGCGCGGGTGGCGGCAATCGCGCGGCGGCACGGGAAGCGCAACTCCGTGACCGTGAGCGTCTCGGCCTTCGTCCCGAAACCGCACACCCCGTTCCAGTGGGAACGGCAGCTCCGCCGGGAGGAGGTGCTCGAACGGGTGAACCTCCTGCGCGACGCG
>DASWBR010000050.1:0-11890 GCA_036390495.1 Candidatus Deferrimicrobiaceae bacterium
GAGCGCCGCCCGCTCCCACGTCTGCCCCCACGACTCGTAGTAGATCTCCGCCGAGCGCAGGGAGTTGACGAGCTCCCCGCGCGTCCCTTCGGGGCGAAGCCGCAGGTCCACGCGGAAGACGAAGCCGTCCTCGGTCACCTCGGAGACGATCCGGGAGACCGCCTCGCAGAGGCGGGCGAAGTACTGGTGCAGGGAGACGGCCTGCCCGCCGCCTTCCGTCCCCCCCCCGTCCGTCTCGTAGAGGTAGACGAGGTCGATGTCGGAGCTGAAGTTCAGCTCGTGGGCCCCCAGCTTCCCCATCCCCATCACGACGAAGCGGCAGGGGCGCCGCGTGCCGTCCGGCAGGTCCGCCATCGGCGTCCCGTGCCGCGCCGAAAGGTTCCTCCCCGCGAAACGGACGGCCCCCTCGAGCGCCGCCGCTGCGAGCGCCGACAGGTCCTCCGTCACCTCCGGGAGGGGGGCCAGGCCCGACAGGTCCCGCGCCGCGATGCGGGCGATCTCCCGGTGCTTGATCCGCCGCAGCGCGCGCTTGAGCTCCTCCTCCGAGGCGGAGGCGTCCGCCGCCGCGAGCGCCTCCCGCGCGAGTTCCGCCGGGGATGGCCGGCCGAGGACTCCGTCCCGGAGGAAGAGGTGCTCGAACACCTCGGGGCGACGGGCGATCTGCTCGGGGATGAACTCCGACCCTCCCAGCAGCGCACCGATCACGGGGAGGTGGCCACCGCGGGCGAAGGTGTCCGAAAGGTAGGCGGGAGGGAGGGAGTCTACCCACCGGGAAAGGTTCAGGAAGAAGAGGTCCGGGTCGGGTGCGCTTCCCGCCGCGCGGAAAATGCCGTCCCATCCCTCGTGCCCCCACGGGAGGCTCCGCCGGAGATCGGACAGCAGGGAGAGGGCCCGCCCCGTGTCCCGGATCCCGATCTCCCGCAAGCGGTCGATGGTGGCCTGCGGTACCCCGGCGGAACCGCTCAACGGAACAGCTTCCGGATCGCCGCCGGGAGCGGCGGGGTCAGTACCCCTTTCTCGGTCACGATGGCGGAGACGTACCGGGCCGGTGTCACGTCGAACGCGGGGTTGTACACGTGGACGCCGTGGGGGGCCACCCGCTTCCCCATCAGGTGGGTCACTTCGGAGGGATCCCGCTCCTCGATGGGGATCCCTTTCCCGGTCCGCACCGCCGGGTCGATGGTCGAGAGCGGGGCGGCCACGTAGAACGGGACCTTGTGGACGCGGCAGAGCACCGCCGCGCCGTACGTGCCGACCTTGTTCGCCACGTCGCCGTTGCCGGCGACGCGGTCCGCCCCCACGATCGCCGCGTCGATCTTCCCTGCCCCGAGGAGCGACGCCGCCATGCTGTCCGTGATGAGGGTGCACGGGATCCCGTCCTTCATCAGCTCCCATGCGGTCAGCCGCGCCCCCTGCAGGAACGGCCGCGTCTCGTCGACGTACACGTGAACCTTCTTCCCCGCCGACACCGCGGCCCGGATCACCCCCAGCGCCGTACCGTACCCGGCCGTCGCGAGGGCGCCCGCGTTGCAATGGGTGAGCACCGAGGCCTGCGCGGGGAGCAGCTTCGCGCCGTGCGCCCCCATCGCCCGGTTCGCCGCGACGTCCTCGTCGAAGATGGCTTGCGCCTCCTTCTCGAGGCCCGCCGCCGCCGCGTCCGGGTCGTCCGGGAGGGAGGCCCCCGCCTTCCGCATCCGCCCGATCGCCCAGAAGAGGTTCACCGCCGTGGGGCGCGTCCCGGCGAGCTCCGAAGCCGCCTCCTCGAAGGCGTTCCGCCAGGACCGCTTCCTCTTCCTCGCCCCCTGGACAGCGAGTACCAGGCCGAACGCCGCGGCCACGCCGATGGCCGGCGCCCCGCGGACCACCATCGTGCGGATCGCGTCGGCCACCCCGGTCGCGTCGACGCAGCGGCAGTTCGACTCCACCACGGGGAGGACCCGCTGGTCCAGGAGGAGGAGCGCGTCCCCCTCCCAGGAGAGGGTGCGGAACGAGCCGGTCACCCTTCTGCCTCCCGCGCGTGGAACCGCTCCACCTGCCGCAGGACCCGCTCCCGCACCGCCCTCGCGGGGGCGGGGGCCGCGAGCGCCTTCCCGCCCCGCATCGCCGGCAATAGCAGCGGCTCCGGGGCGCCCCCGCAGGCGCACGGACCGCCGGGATCCCCGGCGGGGAGGACGGACCGCCGGCCGCAGGCGCCGCACGCGTGCACCTGCTTGCGGCCGGACCATTTCCCCCGCTTGGCGAACGGGACGCCCTCCACCTCGACGAGGTCGAGGGCGTAGTCGACCGTCGGCGCGTTGCTCAGGGACGTCCCCACGCCGAAGCCGTCCACGACGTCGCGCAGCGCCCGCACCTCCTCCTCCCCCAGCCCTCCGGAGGCGATGAGGCGCACGTGGCGGAACCCCCGCAGGTCGAGCTCCCACCGCACCTCCTGGAGGATCTTCCGGAAATCCCCTCTCCGGGACCCCGGAGTGTCCAGGCGGATCCCGGAGAGCCTTTTCCCCAACGCCTCGGCCACCCGCATCCCCTCGAATTTCTCGTCCTGCAGCGTGTCGATCAGGCACACCCGCGGGACGGCGGGGTCCACCGTCGCGTCGAACGCCTGCATCGCCGTCACCGTGTCCCCGAAGACCAGCACGAGGGCGTGGGGCATCGTGCCCTGGGGCGCCTCCCCCAGGAACTCCGCGCTGCGGATCACGGAGACTCCGTCCGCTCCCCCGATGAAGGCGTTCCGGTCGATCAGCGTCGAGAGGGCGGGGTGCATCCGGCGCGCACCGAAGCTCAGGACCGACTTCTCCCCCGCCGCGTGCCTTACCCGGGACGACGCGGTCGCTATGCCGGACGCCTGGCAAAGGACGCCGAGCATCGCCGTCTCCAGCTCGCAGAAGGCGCCGTACGGACCCTCCACGGTGAACACCGGCTCCAAGACGCGGAAGAGGCTCCCCTCCTCCATCGCGTCCACCTCCACCGGGAGGCCGGAGAGGAGGGCCAGCAGCTCGTCCATCCCTGAGAGGATGCCGTACCGGTACGAGCCGGGGAATTTCTTGACGATCGCCTCCGCGACCACGCGCGTCCGATCCTTCCCGGAGGCGCGCAGGACCTCCATGGTCCGCCGGAAGTAGATGTCCGTGGTGTCCCCGCGGCGGATCTCCTCCCAGGTCGGGATGACGTTCACCGGTGCCCCCCCCGCGCGCGGACAGGCCTCCGCCTTGCGGCCTTCCCCGGGCGCCTCAGCACCCGGACGCCCAGCACCTTCTCCATCTGGTCGAGGGCGAACGCGTTGGTGTCCGGGGAAAACCCGGCGACGGTGCGCTCGTCCACCGTCACGTCGTACCCGCGGATCGCGGCTTCGGCGGAGATGTACAGGATGCAGATATTGGTGACGCACCCGGCGAGCGTCAACTTGCGGATCCCCTTCCGCCGGAGGACGGCGTCGAGGGTGGTCTTGTGGAAGCCGAAGTACGTCTTCTTCTCCACCACCACGTCGCCCGGCTCGGGGGAGATCGCGGACGCCACGGCGGCGCCGTGCGTCCCCTCCACGGCGTGGGGGGGCCACCCCATGCGGGCGAACTCGGGATCCTTCTTCCGGTGCGCGTCGCAGACGTACACCACGAGCTCCCCGCTCCTGCGCGCGCGCGCGATCCTGCGCCGGAGGGCCGGGAGGATCTTCCTCGTCTCCGGGACCTCCAGGGGCGCACCGGCAAGGACGAAGTCGTTCAGCATGTCGACGACGACCAGGGCGGAGCCTTCGCCGGAACCTTCCCTCATTCGCCCTTCCTCCCCGGGCTTCCTCCCCGCAACATCCGTCCGGGCGCCCGCCCGATGGCCGTCGTGTCGATCGCCACGGACGGAGAGCGCAGCGTTCCGGACACCACGACGGGGACCCCCGTCTTCCCCTCCGGCGAGAACGGGAACTTTCCGCCGGACCAGGGGGGCCCGGCCGACAGTTCCCGGGAAAGCCAGAGGGTGCCCAGGCACTCCAACGTGTGATCCGAAAGCCCGATTTCCGCGTCCCCGATCAGCTCCATCGACCCGGAAACGACCTGGAGATCGGCAAGGCGCATCCTTCCGCTCCCGAGGGTGACGGCCGCCGTGAGTTCCCGGAACGGCGTGTCGCCCCGCGGTCCTCCCCCGGCGGCGCCCGCGCGCCCCTCCGCGGCCCCGGCCGCCAGCGCCTGGAGGTCCACTCCCCCTATCTTACCATCCGCGATCCGGACCGACCCGGAGCCCTCGGCGGTACGAAGGAACTCCGCCAGGTTCTCCCGGCTCCCCGCGACGTCGAGGGAAACCGTCCCTCTCCCGGAGAGGTAATTCCCGAACGAGCTCACCCGTTGGAGGAATTCCGACGTCTCCACCCCGCGCGCGGACAGATTCACCCGCACCGCCGGCTTCTCTCCCAGGTTTCCCAGCGTCCCCGACATCCGCACCTCGCCGCCGTAGACCGTGGCGCGGAGGTCCTCGAAGGAGATCGTCCCCTTCTCGCGGCGGATCTTTCCGGACATCCTGTGGAACCCGACGTCCCACAGGTCCCCCGCGTCGGCCGAGACGGTGGTGGAGAAGGAGAGCCTCGACGCCCAATCCAGCGCGACCTGCAACGGGGGAGCCTCCTCCTTTCCCCGTTTCCCTTTCCCGGCCTTCTCCCTGGCGGGGAACAGGGCATCCAGGTCGAGGTACCCCATCTGCAGCTGCAACTCCCCCGCCGGCGAATCCGCGAGGGAGACATTCCCGCGGAGGAGGAACCGCTGCCCGCCGACGAGCCCCGACAGCGGGGAGAACTCCAGTCCGCCCGGCGTGATGGTGACGTGCCCGCCGAACCCGGTGACCGCGAAACGGCTCCCGGGAGCGGAGAAACCCACGCCGGAGAGGTCCGCCTCGAGGACGTAGGTGTCCTCGAAGGAGCCCGGGGCCCGCCACCCGCTCCCCGAAAGGACGAAGCGCCCCGCGGGCGCCCACTTCGAGTACCCCTCCCCGCGGCTCTTCGCGAACTCCGCCAGGGAGGCGATCCGGGCGGACACGGCCCACTCGCGCGCCCCCGTGGCGGTGTGGAACGTGGCGTTCGCGATCGCCAGCAGCGGCGGGAACCGGAGCTCGGCGTTGCCGACGACGATCACTCCCGGAAAACGGCGGCCCTCCACGACCAGGGTGCACGGCATGTCGATGAACTTCTGCAGCTCCTCCGTGACCTTCCACGCCGCCCGCGTCAGGTCGGCCTCCACCTCGTACCCGAGCGACCGCAGGTCGCCGGACACCTGCGCGGCAATCCTGGCCACCCCCTGGGGATGGAGGTCCGAAAGGAGCGGGGAAAGGGTCGGGAACGCCCCTGCCAGTTCTCCCACGTCGGCCTTGGGGAGGGAGAGCGCCAGATCTACATCCGGGACCCCTTCCGGCGCCGACACGGTTCCCTCGACGGTGATCTTCTGCCCGAAGAGCCTCCCCGACGCGCGGAACGGGATCCCGCCTCCCGGCTTCCCGTCCGCGGCACGGCCCGCGTTCCCGGAAAGGACGAGTTTCCCTTTCGCCGCGCCGGGGATGCCCGTTTCGAGGGAGAACGTTTTCTCCTGCAGGCCGAGCCCGGAAAGCCGGAAGGTGAACGGGACGAGCTCCAGGCGGGATTCCGGGGCGTCCTCCTCTTCGAAGACGACCGTCAGCCTTCCGTCCTCGACCCGCACCGCCGTCACGGGACTCCGTGCGGATTCGGCCTGCGCCGCCAACCGCCCGAACATGTCCGCCGCCGAGGTGCTGCCATCCCGGAACTTCCGGACGACGATCTTCGGCCGGCGAAGGACCAGCGCCCGGGGTTCGCCTCTGCCCGCGAGCAGCGGCAGGAGGGCGAGGCGGATCTCCGCCGCCGGAGCCGACACGAACGCGTCCCCGGGTGCCCCGGGCGGTCCGGCCATCGAGAAATCCGACAGGCGGACGGCGACGAAGGGAAACACGGCGAGGGAGATCTTCGAGAAGGAAGCGTTCCGGCCGGTGCTCTCCAGGATGGCGGCCGCCACGCGGGGTCGGTACGACTCCAGGGAAACGAGGCGGGGCACCGCGGACGCCGCGATCAACGTCACGGCTGCCACGACGGCCAGGATGACCGCGGCTCTCCGCATGGGTTCCCCTTATCCGAGCTTTTTCCTCAAGACCTCTTGGACGACCTTGGGGTTTGCCTTCCCCCGGCTTTCCTTCATCACCTGGCCTACGAAGTAGGAAAGGAGCCCGGCCTTGCCGCTCCGGTAGCTCTCGACCTCCTTCGGGCTGGCCGCGATCACCTTGTCCACGATCGCGTCCAGGGCGGAAGTGTCGGAAACCTGGGTCAGCCCCATCTCGTCCCGGAGCTGCCGGATCGGCTTCCCCGTCTCGAGGACGAGCTCCACGAGCTTCTTGGAGGCCGTCGCGGAGATCGCCCCGGTTTCCCGGTCTTCCACCGCGTGGGCGATCGTCTCCGGGGAAAGCTTCCCGGAGAGGATCGCGTCCTTCCAGTGGATGCACTCGTTCGCCGTCGTCTTCGGGCTCCCCCCGTAAAGTCCCGCGGACGCCTCGAAGAAGTCGGCCAGCGCACGCTCCGACGCAAGGAGCGCCGCGTCGTACCTCGGGATCCCGTACCGCGTCTCGAGGCGCGCGATCTTCTCCGCGGGCAGCTCGGGGATGGTCGCGCGCAGCTCCTCGACCCACTCGTCCGGGACGATCAGCGGGAGCAGGTCCGGGTCCGGGAAGTACCGGTAGTCGTGGGCCTCCTCCTTCCGGCGCATCGACACGGTGACGCCCGCGTTGGCGTCCCACAGCCGCGTCTCCTGGACCACCCTCCCGCCGTCCTCGATCACCTCGATCTGCCGCCGGATCTCGTACTCGAGCGCCTTCTCCACGTTCCGGAAGGAGTTCATGTTCTTCAGTTCGGCCTTCGTCCCGAACTCCTTCTGCCCCACCGGGCGCACGGAGACGTTCGCGTCGCACCGGAACGACCCCTCCTCCATGTTCCCGTCGCACACACCGAGGTACACGAGGATGTCCCGCAGCCGCCGCAGGTACGCCCCCCCCTCCTCCGGCGTGCGCATGTCGGGCTCGGAGACGATCTCCATCAGCGGGACGGAGCACCGGTTCAGGTCGGCCAGCGACGCCTGCGCCCCCGCGAAATCCCCCTCGTGGACGAGCTTCCCCGCGTCCTCCTCCATGTGGATCCGGGTGATCCCGATTCTCTTTCCGCCGCCGTCGAGCTCGATGTCGATGTGCCCGCCGACGGCGATCGGCAGCTCGTACTGGGAGATCTGGTACGCCTTGGGGAGGTCCGGGTAGAAGTAGTTCTTCCGGGCGAACACGCTGCGGCGCTGCACCGCGCAGGAGGTCGCCAGGGCCGTCCGGACGGTGTACTCCACCGCCTTCCGGTTGAGGACCGGCAGGACTCCCGGCATCCCGGTGCACACCGGGCAGGTGTTCTCGTTGGGGGAGGCGCCGAACTTCGCGGAGCAGGCGCAGAAGATCTTGCTCTCCGTGGCGAGCTGGGCGTGGACTTCCAGTCCGATGACCGCCTCGAATTCCATCGTCTCCTATCCCCTGAACGGCGCCACGCGCGGCACCGGGACGGCCCGCTCGATCGCGCCCGCCGCGCAGAAGAGCGCCTCCTCGCGGAAATGGGCGGAAAGGAGTTGCGCCCCGATGGGGAGCCCCTCCGCGGAGAGTCCGCACGGAACGGAAAGCCCGGGGATGCCCGCCAGGTTGCACGGGATCGTGTAGATGTCCGAAAGGTACATCGTCAGCGGATCGCCCGTCTTCTCCCCGATGCGGAACGCGGGGGTGGGGGCGGTGGGCGTCAGGAGCACGTCCGCCCCCTCGAACGCCTTCGCGAAATCGCCGCGGATCAGGGTGCGGACCTTTTGGGCCTTCCCGTAGAACGCCTCGTAGTAGCCTGCGGAGAGGGCGTAGGTGCCGATCATGATGCGGCGCTTCACCTCGGCCCCGAATCCCTCCGCGCGCGTCCTCGACATCATCTCGATGAGGCCGGCGGACCCTTCCGCGCGGTGCCCGTACCGCACGCCGTCGTACCGGGCGAGGTTGGAGGACGCCTCCGCGGGGGCGACGAGGTAGTACGTGGCGAGCGCGAACGAAGTGTGGGGAAGCGACACCTCGACCGCCGTCGCCCCCTGGTCGGTCAACGCTTTCAGGGCCCTCTCGACCGCGGCCTTCACGGCCGGGTCGAGCCCCCCGCCCCCGAAATACTCCTTCGGCAGTCCGACGCGCAATCCGCGGACCGGCCGGTCCACCGCCGCGAGGTAGTCCGGGACCGGGACGTCCACGGAGGTGGAGTCGCGCCGGTCGTACCCCGCGATGACCGAGAGCAGGAGGGCCGCGTCCGCGACGCTCCGCGCGATCGGCCCCCCCTGGTCCAGCGAGGAGGCGAACGCGATCATCCCGTACCGCGAGACGCGGCCGTACGTCGGCTTGACGCCCACCACGCCGCACAGCGACGCAGGCTGGCGGATCGATCCGCCCGTGTCGGTCCCCACCCCCGCGAAGCACAGGGCCGCGGCCACCGCAGCCGCCGTCCCTCCGGAGGAGCCCCCGGGAATCCGCGTGAGATCCCAGGGGTTCCGGGTGACGCCGAAGTGGGACGTCTCCGTGGAGGAACCCATGGCGAACTCGTCCATGTTGTGCTTCCCCAGCAGCACCGCACCGGCGGAGAGGATTTTCCCCGTCACGGTGGCGTCGTACGGAGGTTCGAAGTTGTGCAATATCCTGCTGCCGCAGGTGGTCCGTATTCCCCGCGTGCAGAAAATGTCCTTCAGCCCCACGGGGACGCCGTGCAGCGGGCCGCGGAACACCCCTCTCGCACGTTCTTCGTCGCACGCCGCCGCCTGCGCCATCGCGCGCTCCGGCAGGACGGTGACGTAGGCGTTGATCTGCGGGTTCAGCGAGGCGATCCGTCCGAGGAGCGCCTCCGTCAGTTCCCGGGAGGAGATCTCCCCCTCCCGGACGCGGCTCGCCGCCTCGAGGAGGGTCCACTCGTGGACGGGAACGTTCGCCATGGCCGCCGGCGACCTCTCCTAATCCTCGATGATCCGCGGGACGCGGAAGAAGTCGCCTTCCCGGTCGGGGGCGTTGGAGAGGAGCGCCTCGCGGTCCCCGAACGGCGAAACCGCGTCGTCGCGGAACGGGGTCCCCATCTCGACCGCGTGGGAGGTGGGGACGACGTCCCGGGTGTCGAGGCGGTCGATCTGCTTCACATATTCGAGGATGGCGGAAAGCTGCTCCCGGAGCCGGTCGGCCTCGTCCCCGGTCACCGCCAGGCGCGCCAGGCGGGCGACGTGCAGCACTTCCTCCCGCGTGATCGCCATGGGTTTCCTCCCGTCCGCGACATAAAGAAACCTTAATTTACCACATGGTAGCGACGGGGGACACCTTCCCCTGCAGGCGCGCTGGCGGGGGACACTCTTCCCCTGCATCTCCGATGAAAAACAAAACCAAAGAGTGTCCCCTCTACCATCCTCATCCAACGTCGTATGATGGTCCGATGGAAATGCGCCGGTTCTTCGCGACCACGTTCAAGGGGCTGGAGGAGGTTCTGGCGGGGGAAATCGCCGCCCTCGGCGGGGAGGACGTCGCGATCGCGGCCGGCGGGGTCTCCTTTTCGGGCGACCTGGCCCTCTGTTACCGCGCAAACCTGTGGCTGCGGTCGGCAAACCGGGTCGTGACGCTCCTCTCGGAGTTCCCGGCCCCCACCCCGGCGGCGCTGTACGAGGGGATCCGGGAGATCGCGTGGACCGGCCTGTTTCCCCCGGAGCGCACGATCGCCGTGGACGCGAACGTAAGGGATTCCGGGATCACCCACTCCCACTTCGCCGCGCAGAAAACGAAGGACGCGATCGTCGACCGGTTCCGGGACGAAACGGGACGACGGCCGGACGTGGACACCGTGTCCCCGGACGTGCGGATCGTCGTCCGGATCGTGCGGGACGAGTGCGCCGCTTCGCTGGACACCTCCGGGGAGAGCCTGAACCGCCGCGGGTACCGCTCCGCCCCGACGGAGGCGTCGCTGAAGGAGACGCTGGCGGCGGGGCTGATCCTGCTCGCCGGGTGGCAGGGGGAGCAGCCGCTGATCGATCCCGCGTGCGGGGCGGGGACGATCCCCATCGAGGCGGCGCTGATCGCGGGGAACGTCGCCCCGGGGAGCTTCGGGCGCCCGTTCGGGTTCCAGAGGCTTCACGGATACGACCGGAAGCGGTGGGAGGCTCTCCTTTCGGAGGCCCGGGAAGCGTCCCGACACCCGATCCCGGTCCGGCTCGAGGGGAGCGACATCTCCCCGGCGGCGGTGGCGGGTGCGCTCCGGAACGCCACCAACGCAAAAGTACAGGAACGGATACTGTTTTCTGCCCGCTCCATCCGGAATTTCTCCCCCGGGGAGGGGCCCGGCGTGATCCTGTGCAATCCCCCGTACGGCGCACGCCTCCCCGGCGGCGCGCAGGCGGAGGCGTTCTACCGGGAGATGGGCGAGGCGCTCAAGAAACGGTGCCGCGGCTGGACGGCGTACCTGCTCTCCGGGAACCCCGCGGTCACGAAGTTCCTCGGCCTGAAAGCATCCCGGAAATTCCCCGTCATGAATGGCCCGATCGACTGCCGCCTGCTCAAGTACGAACTGTACTGAATTCTCCCCTTTTCTTTGACGGGCAACGCGGGGGGCTTCCTCTTCGCTCGCTATTTCGCTCGCTCCGAGGAACCCCCCGCTACGCCACGGTTTTCTGCATACGGTTGATCTCCCGGGCGCGACGTTACATCCAGACGACGTCGGCTTTGCCGACCTGGGCGGCCACGTAGTCGCCCCCCTTCCGTTCCAGACCCTCCAAGTACTCCGACTTCGGGATCTCGAAGAAGTCGAGGCAGAACGGACATGCGCCCAGTTTCGCCCCCGCCTTCACGGCGGCCGCCAGGATGTCGGCGAGGGAGCCGAACTTCTTGAAGACGGGGGAAGTCAGCTTCTCCGCGGCCCCCTTCCTGCACAGCTTCACCCCCGGGAGGGTGAACCAGATCGTGACCCCGGAAACTTCCTTGCCGATCTTCTTCGCGTCGATCCCCGCCAGCAGAAGGGCGAGGGCCGCGCGGTCCACGTCGTCGTCCGCGTGGGTCACCACATAGAGCCGCTCCTTCCCTTCCGCCGCGGAGGCGGGGGTGACGGCCCCCAGCAGCGGGAACATGGCGGAGAGGCCGGCGAGTTTCAGGAAATCGTTGCGGGAGATGTCAGAGGGGTTGCGTTCATCGGGCATGGGAAGGGATCTCCTTTCGCATCGGGAATGGGACGGGCAGAACGTCTCTTGTCCCCCGCCGACCGGCGGGGCGGCCGCCGCCTCAGCGGGCGCGGCGACGGGACGGCATCGAATCCGCCAAGGAGATCACCTCCCTTCCTGTGCACCTTGATTCGTGTATCTTAGCAAAGACGGGTGCGGAAGGAGGAGGTTGCCGCGGACGGGGGAAAAGCGATGGAGGAATTCGTTGTCCGGCCCATCGGGGTGATCCGGTCGGCCCTGAAAGACCCCGCGGACGCGCCGAAGCAGGGGGCGCTTTCGGATCGGGAGGCGGAGGTCGTCGTCGACCCGGCGTACCTGTCCGCGCTGGACGGGCTGACGGGCAGGGTGGCCCCGGAAGGCGAGGCGGTCTCCGGCGACAGCGTCTACCGGAAGAGCGGGAAGGTCATCGTGATCTGCTGGATGCACGGCGCGGACCGGATGCGCCTCAAGGTCCATCCGAGAGGGCAGGAGGACCGCCCCGAGCGCGGCGTCTTCTCCACCCGCTCCCCCCATCGCCCCAATCCGCTCTCCCTTCACACCGTGACACTGCTGTCGGTCGAAGGGAACGTGCTGCGCGTCCGCGGGATGGACGCGATCGACGGCACCCCGGTGGTCGACATCAAGCCCCACTC